>CAZEIY010000260.1:0-639 GCA_964512375.1 uncultured Rickettsiales bacterium
CGATGTTGTTGTTGCTGATGTTGCTGCTGGCTGCTGCTGCTGGCTGCTGCTTGCTGCTGCTGGCTGCTGCTGCTGCTGCTGGCCTGCTGCTGCTGCTGGCTGCTGCTGCTGGCTGCTGCTGACCTGCTGCTGCTGGCCTGCTCCTGCTGGCCATTGTCCTGGCAAACAGCGTGCTGCACCACAGCTACCAACGTCTCTGGACCAACGAAGAAGTGCTCTGGAGCCACGCAGTCCGAGTCAACCCCAAAGCAGCGGATGCGTGGCGCTACTTAGGTGACCTCTACATGAGCCAGGGCCGCATGGAGGACAGCGAGAGAGCATTCGAGCAGGCCATCGGTGCGAAGCCCGCCAGTGCAGAGGCCCTAACCAAGCTGGGCCTGGTCAAGGCGCGAAGAGGAGACCTTGATGCCGGTCATGAGCTCTTCAATCGCGCCCTGAAAGTGGCAAGCTGCTACACCCCTTCGCTCAACAACCTCGCCCTGGTGCAACGACGCAAGGGTGATGTCCACAGCGCTATCGACATCTACCACCGCAGCCTTCTGTGCGAAACGAACAACTATCGAGCCCACACTGGCCTCGGAGACATCTACTATGGAGAGGTGAAGAATCGAGAAAAGGCAGCCGAACACTACAGTTCAG
>CAZEIY010000260.1:649-6219 GCA_964512375.1 uncultured Rickettsiales bacterium
CCACTGCACCCCGACGCACCAATGATCAAGACCCGCCTCCTTGAGTTGACCTGGTGATGAGTGGCGTCGACATCGCGCTGGTCCGAGGCCCTCGTGACAGCAGCGGCTACGCTCGCCTGCCTCTACCACCGCTGGGCCTGCTCTCGATAGCAGCCTCCATCGAGGCCGATGGATGGCGAGTAGCGGTGGTAGACGCGCCCGGTGAAGGCCTCGACTCCAGCGCATTCCTCCAGCGGCTTCGCACCCTTCAGCCTGGGGTCATCGGCCTGACGGGCATGACCCCTATGCGTCAACTCATCAGCCGGGACCTCCAGTTGATCCGACCGCTCTGCGAGAAGGTAGTTCTGGGCGGCGTACACGCAACTCGCTTCCAGCACCGCGCCCTCGAGGAGTTTCCTGAAGTAGACGCCCTGGTTGTCGGCGAAGGCGAGCATACTGCTCCTGCCCTCCTGCACTGGTGGAATGGCAACTGCTCGGGGTCTCCGCCGCCAGGCGTGCTACAGCGGGGTCACGAGCTCGTCGAAGCGCCATTTCCCGGAGACCTCGACGCCCTACCCTGGCCCGCACGCCACCTGGTTCCACACGAACGCTACCGCTACGTATTCCAGACCCATCCACGCTTCACCACCATGGTCAGTTCAAGGGGCTGCCCATTCCGATGCACCTTCTGCGACAAGACCGTCTCAGGCAGCACATGGCGAGCTCGCTCGGCGGACGATGTAGTCGCCGAACTTGAGGAGATCCGATATCGCTACGACATCGGATCCGTCTGCATCTTCGACGACAACTTCACCCTTCGCCGGAGCAGGGTCGAGACGATCTGTGAGCAGATCCTACGCCGCAACCTGCACATCGACTGGAAGTGCGAGGCGCGAGTCGACGGCATCACACATGAACTGGCGAAGCTGATGGCTAGGGCAGGATGCCGTACCGTTGCCTTCGGCCTGGAATCGGGCAACCAGGAGAGCCTGGACTTCTTGAAGAAGGACCAGGAACTTGCCACCGCTCGAACAGCCATCGAGGCCTGTCGAGATGCCGGCATCGAGACGGTCGGCTATGCGCTGGTTGGCATCCCCGGAGAGACACCGAAGAACAGTCGAGCAACCCTGGACTTCGTTCGTGATGCTGGCCTCGACTTTATCCAATTCTCGACACTCTCTCCCTTCGAGGGAACAGAACTGTTCGACCAGGCTCTACACGCGGGCGGATACCGCGAGAGCGTGGTACGCAACCCTGTGGACGCCGAGGCACTGCGAGCCACCCTCCTACCGGAGGGCTGGAGCGAGGCCGACCTGGATCGTACGCTGCGCCAACTCTACAGCGGCTTCTACCTACGGCCCCACTACCTTGCACGTCAGGCTCTCCGAGCTGGGCGTGGGGGACTGCTCCGGCCACGGGCGCGACTGGGCCTCGAGGTCGCCCGATGGTGCCTGCGGAGGCGACGGGTGGTAGAGCAGGGAGCCGCCTAGGCCGCTCGCCCGCTGGCAGCGGTCAGTCCGCTCGAATCAATGTGCCCTTCGGACCGATGCGGAAGTCATCTCCGAGGTGGGGGCTGAGTTCTTCACGACGGTCAAGCACCTTGAACTGACGCTCGAAGAGTGCGGTGACTATGCCCCGCCGGACGCGCAGACTGTCCTCGTCGTCGTGGCTGAGTCGCTCAATCAGGGCGGTGCAACCAGGCTCCTCACCAACGCGACCCAGTTGCAGTGCAGCCTCCCACCGCACCGTCTCATCGAAGTCCGAAAGAGAGATGATTGCTGCCGCTTCAACACGAGAATCTTCGAAGTCAGCCAGGAGTTGAAGGAGTCGAATCTTCTTCTCTGGTTTGAAGCTGGCTAGTCGCTTCTGCTCGGCAGTGAGCACCCGCAAGATCTCATCGAGGACCGCCTCATCACCGGCGATTCTGCGAAGCACCTGCAAAGGCCAGGTGACATTAGCTGATCGGTCATTGTGGGACTTGAGATGTTGAATCACCCCTTCGCCCTTCGCACTGAGGACATCGGCGAGATACTCCTTCTCAGCGACGTCTTCACGCTTCTTGTCAGCCATCATGTCCCAGCGACGAAAGAGCGCGGCGTCAGCCTCAGGGCTGTCCATGCGCGCGAGTTCCTCGATGACCGCCATGCGGTCTTCGCTCTGGTGATTCCTCGAGACGAGCCTCCCGACGAGTCGGTCAAAGCTCTTCTGACGGCGCTTGTCGGCATCGAACATGCCAAAAAAATCTTTTACTCCCACGGGGCCTCCCAATGCCCTGGCCGGCACACGTGTGCCGGCTATTCTTAGCGGGTTACATGCAGGCCCGATAGGGTTCAGGCGCATACTCCCTGTAATGGCCTACTGCTAGCAGAGGTCAACAATCCGTGTAGGATGGCGCTTTGATAACAGGGCCTTTGGCAAATCGCAAAGACTCGCGGACACAGTTTGAAGGATTCTCTATGACTTCGCCGGTTCGCCATAGATCGGAGCACCACCACGACAGGGCCTTGATCTCGCTGACCTGCTGCACTCTTTTTCTAAGCATCCTCCCCCAGTGCGATGGCAGCGGCTACACCCCCATCCTTGTGGAACGTCCGACCGCAGTCATCGCCCCTCTCGGTGACGACGACTCCATCGATGCCGGCACAACCATCACCATCGACGGCAGCGGCTCCCATCTGGGCGCCGGCGCCGAGGGTCTCGCCCTCAGCTATCAGTGGTCCCTGGCTTCGTCCCCCGTGGAGTCATCACTCGCTGATGATGATCTCATCCCAGTGGACGACGACCCTGGCATTGTCCAGTTCACACCGGACCAATCCGGCATCTTCGCTGTGACTCTGCAGGTTCACGACAGCAACGATGGCTCGGACCTGGCTCACGTGGTCATCGACGTTGGCGGCGGCAACCTCTGTCCTGTCGCAGACGCAGGCCCTGACCTGAACGCTGAAGTTGGCCTGCCAATCACCTTGGACGGCAGCGCAAGCAGCGATGCTGATGCAGCCGCCGGCGACGACGACGACTCGGCAACTCCAGCCTCTGCTCTCGACTACAACTGGCACCTGAGCTTGATCCCAGCCGACTCCGCTCTCGACGATGGCGACATCTTCTACCAGGGCACGGCCAATCCCATCCTCATCCCAGACGTGTCCGGCACCTACATCATGCAGCTCCGGGTAGATGACGGCAGTTGCACATCCGCACCGGACTACCTGACCCTTCTTGCGGACAGCGGCAACCTTCCTCCTGTCGCCAATGCTGGCGAATCCATCGTGTTGACACCCTGCGCCCCCACTGAGGTTGTGCTCGATGGTTCGGCTTCGTACGACCCCGAGGGCCAGCCGCTGAACTTCCACTGGGAGTTGACCTCCGTCCCCAATTCTTCTGCTGTCACCAACGCTGTCCTCGAAGGACGCTACACGGCCAATCCACGCTTCAACTGGGATGTTCCGGGCATCTACACGCTGCGGGTCACCGCAGATGATGGCCAGAACACTTCGGCTCCTGACTACGTCGCCGTTCAGGCCGTGCCGAACCAGCCCAATGAAGCTCCGTTCGCGGATGCCGGTGGCAACGTCACCATCGACGCGAACGCTGCCTGCTCCACCGGTGGTGCCGCAACCTGTGCGCCCTGCAGCCAGCGAACCACCACCCTCGACGCCAACTCGTCGAGTGACCCCGACGGTGACCCGTTGCGATTCCACTGGGACCTGGTCTCTGGCAACGCAACCCTGCAGGGCATCAATTCTGACATCGTCGAAGTGACTCTTCCCGAGTTAGTAGTGAATCCTGGCGGATTCTCATCCTCCAGCTTCGAGATTGGCCTGACAGCCCACGACTGCCGAGGCGCCGACAATGCCACGATTCACATCACCTTCAACTGCCACGGCGATTGATGCCTCAATGATGAACACAGCACCTCGGGTGGCTCCCATACTTCATAGACTGCTTCGCTTCAGCCCGATCTTCCTTCTCGCTATCGCACTGCCCAACTGTGAGGCGGTCACCGGCACCCAGATTAGAGCTCAGAACAACACACGACCTGTCGCGCGCGCTGGCGACGACGGCGAGGCACCAGTCGGGGCCCCCCTCAAGCTGGACGGGACCGGTTCCTACGACCCCGACGGCGATGAGATCAGCTACCACTGGACCGTCGAAGCCAAGCCTGAGACCAGCGGACTGGCCGACTCACCCTTCTCGGTCAATGGTGACCGAAACTCTGGCAGGACCACGGTCATTCCCGACATCGAAGGCATCTACGTGTTCGCGCTCCTGGTCCAGGACCCGGCTGGCGAACGTTCCAACACCGAGCACGTCATCTACCGAGTCAAGTCCACCCTAGACCTGCCCTTCGCCGACGCCGGCTCCGGCGTCTCGGGTCTCGAAGGAACCAGCCTCTGCCTGGATGGAAGCGAATCCTATGACCCCAATGGCCTGGAGCTTGCCTATCAATGGCTGATCGTCTCGACTCCCCCCGGGTCAAACCTGACAGACGCTGATCTCGAGACCACGGATTCTGCGTGTTGTGTCGTGCCTGATGCACCGGGGACTATCGCCATCCGCCTTGTCGTCAACAACGGCCTCGAAGACAGCGAGCCAGACTTCGCCTTCGTCGGTGCTGCTTCGACCAATGAAGGCCCTACCGCTGTAGCTGAGGTCACTTCCGCGGCGTCTTGTGACTTCATCCGCCTCAGCGGCGAGAACTCTACCGACTCCGAGGCTGACCCCCTCAACTATCGCTGGGAGTTGCTTGCCGCACCCCTGAACAGCGCCGCCAGTCCCGGCAGCGATGTCTTCGACGACTCTACCTCTGCGACCCCGGCCTTCTATGCCGACGTCAGCGGCGAGTACACCATACAGTTGGTGGTCGACGATGGTGAAGCGTTCAGCATCCCGGTATTCATCGACGTCAACGTAGAGACAACTGAGGTCAACTCTCCACCGGTCGTGGTGCCGTCTCCAGACGCCCACATCAGCAACCTTGGTCCCAGCTGCCCCACTGGCAGCAGCAGCCAGTTCTGCCCCGAGGTCACCATCCCACTCGATGCTCTGGATAGCTTCGACCCAGATGGCGACACGATGAGCTTTTCCTGGGAAGTGCTTGTCCCGCCGGTCGCGGCGGGTGCGCCAGCCTGCTACACGCTGGACATGCGCGACTCCTATGGAGACGGCTGGCACAACGCCTACGTAGACGTCGTTGAGGGTGGTAATTCCATTGGTCACTTCACCGTCGGACAGTTCGAGAATGGTGGAAACTTCTCAGTTGAGAGTTTCTGCGTCGCAGAGGGGGCCTCAGTCCAACTCTTCTGGCAGGGGGGTAGCGGAACCGCCCTTGGCGACAATTTCGACTACGAGTGCAGCTACGACTTAATCGACTCCACAGGCGCGGTTCTCTTCTCTGAGCCGGCCACAGGCGGTGGCCCTCCCGACGGACTACGACACTCATTCACCAGCTCGTCCTCAGCAGTCAACACCGGGTCGATCGAAGTGAGCACTGGCGTAGAGACCGAACTGACTATGCTCGGCCCCTCGTCCTGCACCGGCGAAATAAACACCTACCAGGTGGAAGTACTCATCTCGGGCACAGTCTGCGTCGG
>CAZEIY010000261.1:0-6187 GCA_964512375.1 uncultured Rickettsiales bacterium
CGGGGACTTCGAGCAGGATGTCCACGTAGACGATGCCAGCGAGCTTGTCTTCCATGACCTGGTGGGCGGAGCGGATGGGATTTCGCTCGGGGACGTACTCCATGATGAAGTTGTCCACTTCAGTGCGCGGAATACCGGCGACGAAGACAGCTGTTACGAGCACGCTGACCACCAGGATCAACGGCACATGGCTCCGTACGAAGACTGCCTGCTTGGTGAGTAAGCGATGCAGCCAGTCTTCGCCAGAGCCCGTCTCGGCACGAAGAGCGGCGGTGCTGACCACGGGATCACGTGGCGAGCGGACGAGCGCCCAGGGCACGAACAAGATGGTCATCACGAAGGTCAACATCACACCGAGCGCGGCGTACAACCCGAAGCTCTTGAGAATGGGCAACTGCGCGCTCATCAGGGTGGCAAAGCCGACGGCCGTGGTGAACGAGGTCAGGAAGCAGGCAGCGCCGACGGAGACGAGCGCGGCCCGCATGGCCTGTGGCCGGTCCGCGCCTGCCATCCGCTCCTGTCCGTATCGAGTCATCATGTGGATGGCGTCAGCCACGCCAATAACAAGCACTAGGGTGGCGGTGATCGTGTTGATGATGTTGATGCCCTCGCCAGTCAGCGCCATGGCAGCGAGTGTGAGAAGCGCGCCGAGCAATACCGAGAGAAGCGGAACCATTACCCCGACGAAGGAGCGAAACAGCAAGAACAGCACCAAGCCCAGGACGATTCCCGTGAGCGGAATGAAGCGGATCTCTTCAGAGATCATCTGCTTGACCACCGTGCTTCGGTAGGCGTGAGCACCAAGGAGGTCGAGTCGCAGACCAGCAGGCCCTCGCCGGCCTTCCTCGTCGGCCAGAGCCCTTAGTTTCTCGACCAGTGGGCCGACTTGAGACATCTGGGCCACATCATCGCCAACTTTGAAGAGTATCTGCGTGACGCTAGCGTCCCTGCTGATTAGATGATCTTGGAGTAAAGGGTGTGCACTTGCTTCCTGAGCGAGTTGTGCTGCTTCAGTAGCTGTCGTAGGTGTCTGTTCGAGCAAAGGAGCAATGTGCAGGCTCCCCGGGCCCTCGGAGCGGGGTACGGGCACAGTGAGCAGGGACCAGGTCGCCTCGACCTCCGGGACTTCGTCCAGCAAGCGCTGCTCCAAGCGATTGATGACCTGCCAGATCTCCGGCTGACTTAGATCTCCCTGCACCAGGTACATGAGGTGGTGGTCGTCGGCTCCGAAGATCTCTCGGTACTTGAAGTAGGTCGCCGCACGCTCAGAGGTTGTGTCGAACAGCGTCTGCGGGCTGAAGTCGAAGCGCAGCAGAGACAGAGACGCCGTCGCGAGCAGGCCGAGTACAAGGAAACCGATGCCCAGGCCACGGGCACGGAGGACGAAGTCAGCCAGTCGATTCCAGCCACGGTTTTGTTCAGTGCTCATGCAGTCCGGCCTATAGCATCGCAGGGGCTTCGTTGCTGTCCGAAGGTGCTCGGACTATAAGTCGGGAGCTCGCGTAATCGTGCCCATAGGAGGCTTTGTCCATGTCGAATGCTCCGTCCTTCGTCAGTGAACGGCTCTCGCTGATTCACGAGCGT
This sequence comes from uncultured Rickettsiales bacterium, assembly GCA_964512375.1. Lineage (GTDB taxonomy): Bacteria > Myxococcota_A > UBA796 > UBA9615 > UBA9615 > UBA6601. The sequence continues at coordinate 1,585 of CAZEIY010000261.1, forward strand.
GGGCTGCACCGGTCGCCGCCGATCCTTGAGACAAGTGATGGGGTGCGCGGTCGCGTGGACGGTCGTGAGGCCCTGCTCTTCTGCAGTAATGACTACCTGGGCTTGAGGCTTGATCCGCGCGTACGAGAGGCTGCCGCCGAGGGCGCTGATAGGTATGGCGGGGGCACGGGCTCCAGCCGCCTTATCGCGGGCACATTGCCGATTCATCGCGAACTCGAAGAGGCTCTGGCCCGCTGGTTGGGCACCGAGGCGACGCTGCTGTGTTCCTCGGGCTTTCAGGCCAACATCTCTCTTCTTCAGGGGCTGGCTGGCGTCGACGATATGTTGTTCAGCGATTCGCTTAATCACGCCTCGATCATTGACGGATGCCGCCTCTCACGAGCCAGTCACAAGGTGATCCGTCACGGAGACCGCGACTTCCTGTCGCGTGCGTTGGCGTTGGCACCGGGCGGTCAGCGCTTTGTGATCGGCGAAGGACTCTATTCGATGGATGGAGAGCGCGGGGACATCGCGGGCTGGGTAGCCGCTCGGGACGCTGCGGGCGCCGGAACGACCCACGTGCTGGTCGACGAGGCCCACGCGATCGGCGTGCTCGGTGAGAAGGGGCGGGGTGCCGCGTCTGAGATGGGCCTTGATGGCGCGCTGTTGGCTCGGGTGGGCACTCTCGGAAAGGCGCTGGGGGCGCACGGTGCATTCATTGCGTCGGACGCATCTACTATCGACTTGCTTCGCAACACGTCGCGGGCGTACATCTTTACCACCGGGTTGGCACCGGCGCCCGCTGCTGCCGGGCTTCGCGCCCTCCAGATAGTCTCCTCGGACGAGGGGCAAGAGCTCCGCGGGTCCCTGGCGCGACTCTCTAACCGTTTTCGTGACGGCGCCCAGGCGCAAGGGTTCGAGCTCGCGGGTGATCCCGGTGTGCCGATTGTGCCGCTGATTCTGGGGGGCGCCGCACGAGCGATGAGCTTCTTCTCCAGGCTCCTGGATGAAGGCATCTTTGCCATGGCGATTCGGCCTCCGACGGTGCGTCGAGGGAGCTGTCGAATTCGCATTACCTTGAGCGCTGCCCACAAAGAGGAGGATGTCGACGCTGCCCTTGGCGCGCTGGCACGTGTGGCGGCGGTTCTGGGGCCGGGCTCTCAGCCCGATGCAGAGTCAGAGGCAGGGACAGGCTCCCCCTGATACCCTGCCGCCAATGTCCGCAGCATTTCCCAGCGCAGCAGCACTGCAGCCCTTCACCGATCCGCCTGCTCTCTCCGGTGCGCAGCGGCGCGAGCTCGAGGATTGGGATCGGAGTTGTCTGTGGAAGCCATTTACTCAGATGGCTGGCTACGTCGACGGCCAGCCTCTGGTTATCGAGCAGGGCTGCGGTAACTGGCTGAGGGATGTGCACGGACGCGCCTTCCTGGACGGGGTCTCTTCGCTCTGGGTCAACGTGCACGGCCACTGCCACCCAACCATTACTGGTGCGGTTCGAGAGCAGCTTGATTCCCTGGATCACGCCACCTTGTTGGGTCCGACGAATGTGGCGGCCACCCGACTGGCTCGCGCGTTGGTTGATGTTGCACCTGGTGGTGGGGCGTTGAGCCGGGTGTTTTACAGCGACTCAGGCAGCACGGCGGTCGAGGTCGCTCTGAAGATGGCCTATCAGTTCCACGCTCAAAGTCGTGATGCGAGTGAGCGTGGCCGAGACGTGTTCGTTGCGCTCACCAATGCCTACCACGGTGACACATTGGGCAGCGTCTCAGTCGGCGGTATTGACCTGTTTCACGAGGTCTACGGGCCCCTGCTCTTTGAGGTGCGCAGAGCCCCAGCACCGGATCCTTATCACCTCGATTTTGGTGGGGACGTCGCCGCACATGAGGAACGCTGCCTGGTACGGCTGAGCGAGATCTTCGACGAATGCGAGGGACGCCTAGCTGCGCTGGTCGTCGAGCCCCTGATGCAGGGCGCCGCGGGTATGATTCGACACAGCGAGCGGTACCTACAGGAGGCAGCGCGACGATGTAGAGCACATGGAGGCTTGCTCATTGTCGATGAGGTCGCGACGGGCTTTGGACGTAGTGGTGAGATGTTCGCTTGCCAGCGTGCCGGAATCGTTCCGGATCTGATGTGTCTGGCGAAGGGCATTACTGGAGGAGTTCTGCCCCTGGCCGCGACGCTCGCCAGTGATCAAGTCTACGAGGGCTTCCTGGGCCGGTACGACGAGTATCGGACCTTCTTCCATGGTCACTCGTACACGGGGAATCCTCTGGCCTGCGCTGCAGCTCTCGGCTCTCTGCGTGTGTTCGAGGAGGACGGGGTGCTCTCGCGCCTTGCGCCGCGTCTTGAGCAACTGGCTCAGCGCCTCGAGACCATCTCCGAGCTTCCCCATGTTGGTGATGTTCGCCGCCTCGGGGTCATGACTGGTGTTGAGCTCGTGCGCGATAAGGCGACTGGTGAACCGTGGGATCTGGCTCTCCAGGTTGGCTACCAGGTTGCCGAGGCGGCTATGGCGCATGGCGTGCTGATTCGGCCTCTCGGTAACGTCGTCGTGTTGATGCCTCCGCTCTCGATCACCGAGGACGAGATGGACCTGCTCTGTGGTGCTGTGCATGCCTCCATCGAGCAGGTGTGTACCCGGCAGAGATGAGCTGATGCCGCTGACGAAAATAATGGTGACCGGTACGGACACTGGGGTGGGCAAGACTCTGGTCTCGGCAGGACTGTGTGCCTGGCGAGTCAGTAAGGGTCTGCCCGTGCGAGCTTTGAAGCCGGTCGAGTCCGGAACCCAGGAGAACGGCGGCGTGCCAGCCGATGCCTCGTTGCTCGCCCGATGTTCTGGTCAGGATAGCCCGGACCATTGCCATGTTTTTGCTCTGCCCGAGCCTCTGGCTCCGGTACTCGCGGCGCGTCGCGCTGGTGTCGACATCGACATGGGAACGCTCGATGCTCGCTTCGAGCAACTGCGCGCGAGCCCAGGCGCTCTGGTGGTCGAGGGGGTTGGCGGCGCTCTGGTTGAGGTCGTGCAGGGCACTACTGTGGCTGATCTTGCTGCACGATGGCACCTACCGACGCTGGTCGTTGCCGCCAATCGTCTTGGTGTCCTTTCCCATACTCTGTTGACCGTGGAAGCCCTCTTGCAACGCGACGTACCCGTGCTCGGCGTGGTGCTCAACATGATGGATGGCGACCCTCCCGGACTTGCCGAACAATGCAATGCGGAGGAACTTGCCCGGTTGCTCCCTCGCAGTGCCCCCTTACTGAGCACGATCCCCTTTGTTCCGGAGTCTGAGCGCGAAGATCCTCGCGGGTTGGCTCTGGCGACCTCCGTACTCGCGGGTATCCTCTGGTCTGTGGAACTGGAGAGCACACGGTGAACGAGCAGGAGATGGAGAAGCAGAGGCTGCGCGAACTCTTGGAGTCCCAGCATCACTTCCCGGGCAGCTACGCGTTTAAGGTCATCTATCGTAGCGAAGAAGGCATTACAGCGCGTATCTGTGGTGCGATCAGCGAAGCTACCGGCATCGAGATCCGAGATGAGGACCTCTCGGTACGCGAGAGTTCGAGCGCGAACTTCCTGTCATTGACCCTCGAGATTGATGTGCAGAGCGCGCAGCATGTGCTTGAGGTCTACGAAGTGCTGAGCAATATGGAGAATATCGTCTCATGGTTCTGAGCCGTCGCCTTGTCGCCCTCTTTGTGGTCTTGTGGCTCTGTCCCCTGGGAAGGGCTGCAGCAGCTGACCATGCGGTGCTCTTCGTGGGGAATAGCTACACCGGCTATAACTCGCCGAACAATCTGGCAGAGAGCTATCGACAGCTGGTTCTCGAAGGTGTCCCACAGTGGACAGATCTCAGCATTGAGGCGGTCACTCCCGGTGGTCGCAATCTCGCCGAGCACTATCAGCAGGCCGGCATGCTCGGCACCAACCTGTCCAGCTACCTGACCAACACCAATGCTGACCATATGTGGGATTTCGTGGTGCTCCAGGACCAGAGCCAGATCCCGAGCTTTCCCCCGACTCATCTCTCCTATCAGGACAGCCTCGCCGGAGCGGTCGGGCTGGCGGGCATGATCGATGCTCGCGGCGCTCAGACGCGCCTCTTCCTGACCTGGGGGCGTCGCAACGGGGATGCTCAGAATTCTGTGCAGTCGCCTGACTATCCGACGATGCAGACGAATCTCAACTCTGGCTATGAAGGGTATCGAGCCGGGATTGTGGGCTCGGGTCTGGATGCTGAGATCGCGCCTGTGGGTAGGGCCTGGCAGATGCTCTACGACGAGGCCGTCCTCCAAGGTCAGGACCCCACAGCTTCGGGGCAACTCTTTGCTCGACTCTACAGTCCCGATGGCAGTCATCCTTCTTCGCTTGGCACCTACCTTACGGCGTGCACCATGTACGCCTTTCTGACGGGCAATAACCCCACTGGTCTCAGTTGGGCGCATCCGGGGATCAGCACGCAGGACAAGGAGACGTTGCAGCAGGCGGCCTATCGTGTCTTTGAGGACGCGAACACTCCTGGTGATGACGACGACACCAGCGGCGACGACGACACCAGCGGCGATGACGACACCAGCGGCGACGACGACACCAGCGGCGACGACGACACCAGCGGCGACG
>CAZEIY010000262.1:0-6162 GCA_964512375.1 uncultured Rickettsiales bacterium
GATGACGTCTTGAACGTGTCGGGACACCGGATGGGAACTGCGGAAGTCGAGAGCGCCCTGGTCGCCCACGCGGGCGTCGCTGAAGCAGCAGTGGTCGGCTTCCCACACGAGATCAAGGGCACAGGAATCTTCGCCTACGTGCAGGCCCAGGGCGCATACGAAGATTTCGACTCCGAAGAACTGGCGGGGCTGCTTCGCGAACAGGTTCGCAAGGTCATCGGGCCCATAGCGTCTCCAGATCGGATTCAGTTGGTCAGTGGCCTGCCCAAGACCCGCTCGGGCAAGATCATGCGCCGGATTCTGCGCAAGGTGGCTGCCGGCAACTACGACGATCTCGGCGACGTAAGCACCCTCGCAGATCCGAGCGTAGTCGAGCGCCTGGTATCAGATCACCGAAGAGAAGAATCCTAGCCGGCCTGACCGCTGGCGCCTGGATACGACCACTGGCTGGCGCAGATAGACGGCAGCCGGTCTCGCAGTAACTGGTCGGCCGATGACACCTTTGCTGACCTCGCCTGGACCTGCGCCCTCGAGCGATCTGCCATGCTGTCCGGGACACCGGTCAAGATCAGGGAACTGGAGAAATAGGGGCTCATGCAAGAAAGTCACTTCCAGCGCGGCGATGAACTGAGCCTCGCCGAGACCACCTGTGGCAGGTGCAAAGAGCCCATGGACTCGGTGGACCGCTTCTGTAGGTACTGCGGGAATAAGCGGGGAAGTGGGGCATCTTTCCAGGATCGTCCCATGGTGATTCTCGGCTTGCTCTTCCTGGTGATCGGCCCCCTGGCGCTGCCGCTGCTCTGGCGCAGCACGAGCTTTACACGGAATCAGAAGATCGGCATCAGCATCGCCAACCTGGCTTTCATCGGGGCCCTTGTTCTGGCTATGGCCGCCGTCTTTCGCACGTATATGAAGATGATCTTGGAGTTGAGCGGAATGTGACCGAGCTGGCTGAGCAATCCCAACTCTTCGTGGTCGAGGCTGAAACCAATCTGGTCTAGAGTTGCCTCTCAGCAGGGAAGCGCAGTGAAAGGGAGGAAGGCCGGTTGACCGAATCTGAAGCCACGACACGCGGTGTCCACATCCAGGTGGCGAGCGAGTACGTCCCGCACCGAAGCAGTCCCACGCACGGACAGTGGCTGTTCACCTATCGGGTGCGCATCCGCAACCAGGGTGAGGAGAGCGTGCAGCTCATCTCTCGACACTGGGTAATCACTGATGCCAATGGAGACGAAAAGGAAGTGCGCGGTCCGGGAGTAGTCGGCGCTCAGCCCACGCTCGAGCCTGGCGAGGCCTTCGAATACCGCTCGTTCTGCCCTCTCCCTACTCCGGTAGGCACCATGCATGGCAGCTACCAGATGGTGACCTCGGACGGCGAGCAGTTCGACGCCGAGATCGCACCCTTCTCGCTGAGCGAACCGATGGCGTTTCACTGACCAACGGAACGCAGACGACCGCCGCAGAGTTGCCCTTCCACTGCTGTGTTGGCAGAATCTGCCCTTAGCTGCCACGAGGGGACCGCTATCCGCGCAATCATGACGTTCTTGATGCTCTCAGTGGTTTGGCTCCTGTGGTCAGGACACACCGAGGCCATGATCCTCGGTTTTGGGCTTCTCTCGGTGCTCGGCGTCATGCTCATCAGCGCGCGAATGGACTCCGTTGCCGACTCGCCCAGGGTCTACCGCCTGGGGGCACGCCCGCTGCTGTACCTACCCTGGCTGGGCTGGGAAATCGTCAAGGCGAACATCGACGTAGCAAAGATCATCCTCAACCCAAAGCTGCCCATCAGCCCACGCCTGATACGTGTTCCCGCCTCTCAGAAGACCGCCGTGGGCCAGGTCGCGTATGCCAATTCAATTACCCTTACGCCTGGCACGATCAGCCTCGATGTACGCGACAACCAGATCCTGGTCTATGCGCTCACCAAAGAGGCCGCCGACGGTGTAGAGAGCGGCGAAATGGACCGTCGCGTTGCTGCTCTGGAGAGGGAATCCTGATGTTTGGCGCAGCCATGATCGGGGTGCTGGTCACCATGCTGCTGGCGCTCATCGCCGCCGTTCGTGGCCCCACCGTCTATGACCGGATCCTCGCGGTCAACATGTTCGGCACCAAGACCGTATTGCTCATTGCCGTCAGCGGCTTCCTCTCGGGACGGCCCGAGTTCCTCGACCTGGCGCTCGTCTACGCCCTCGTCAACTTCATCGGCACCGTAGCCGTCCTGAAGTTCGCTCGATTCGGAAGCCTGGGCGACGACACTCGCAGGAGTGCCCCGTGAGCGGCGCCATCGACATCGCCAGCTGGGTGCTGCTCATGAGCGGTGCGGGGTTCTGCATCATCGGCGGAATCGGACTCCTGAGAATGCCCGACTTCTACGCACGTACACACGCTGCGGGCATCACCGACACGCTGGGCGCGGGGCTCCTGCTCGCAGGACTGCTCCTGCAGGCTGGACCAAACCTCATCGGCGTCAAGCTGGTGCTCATCTTCGCCTTCCTCGAGCTGGTCGGCCCCACAGCAGGACACGCCCTGTTCAAGGCAGCTTATGCACACGGCATCAAGGTGCATGAGGGCGATGATGTAGTGGAGCAGGTGGCTGCCGAGACTGCGAAGGCTGCAGAGACTGTCGAGGAGTCCGGCGATGGGGCGGAGCAGGGGAGCAGCGGCGATGCTTGAGACCCTGCCCATCGAGGCTATCCTGTTCGTCTTCCTGATCGCCACGGCCGTAGTGATCGCCAGGCTCGAAGACCTCTTCGCTGCGGCCATGCTCACGGGCATGTTCAGCCTCCTCTCGGCGGGCATGTTCACCTTGATGGACGCGGTAGACGTGGCATTCACCGAGGCGGCCGTAGGAGCAGGTATCTCGACGGTACTCATCCTCGGCACATTGGCGCTCACCGCCCGCAAGGAGAACCAGCAGAAGCTCCGGTTCATGCCGTTCCTGGTGGTTGCGCTGACGGGGGCCGCGCTCGTCTATGGCACCCTTGACATGCCCCACTACGGCAGCCCTGGTAACGGACCGGTGCCAGCAGCCGGCAACGCGGTAATTCACCACCACGTCGCCCCGGACTACATCAAAGGCACCCAGCAAGACTTCGGCTTACCCAACATCGTCACCGCCGTACTCGGCAGCTATCGCGGCTACGACACCCTTGGCGAGACAGCGGTAATCTTCACCGCAGCCGTCGGTGTCCTGCTTATGCTTGCGCCGAGCCGCAGGCGGCGTGAGGACGAAGCGGAAGTACCGAGCGCCGAGAGCGGAGACTCGCCGTGAAGACGCCGATGAAGATGCAGGAAAAGATCATCCTGCGCGTGGTCGCGCGGGCATGCATCCCGTTCATCCTGCTCTTTGGCCTGTATGTGCAATTCCACGGAGACTTCGGGCCTGGCGGTGGCTTCCAGGCGGGAGTGATCTTCGCTGCAGCATTCATCCTGTACGGGCTCATCTTCGGACTCGGCAAGCTCAATAAGGTCGTCTCACCCCGCACCATCGAGATCCTGGTCGCCTCGGGTCTGCTGCTCTATGCGGCTGTCGGCTTCACCAACCTGGGCATGGGAGGCAACTTCCTCGACTACCGGGTCATCGACTCACACGATCCCATGCACGGGCTGCACTACGGGATTCTCATCATCGAACTTGGCGTTGGCATCACAGTGACCGCCGCCATGCTCGCCATCTTCTACGCCTTCGCCGGCCGGGAGCGCACATGACCGAAGCGCTTGGCCTGTGGAACTACTGGGCAGTGATCGTGCTGATGATGATCGGTCTGTACATCGTCATCGCCAGGGACAACCTGGTGAAGAAGATGATGGGCCTGACCATCTTCCAGGTGGCGGCCATCATGCTGTACGTGTCCATGGGCAAGATCGCGGGCGGCACGGCCCCGATCCTGCGGGCCGGTGAGGGCCATAGCGTCGTCTATGACCCGGCCACTGATGTTTTTTCCAACCCGCTTCCGCACGTCCTCATGCTTACCGCGATCGTGGTTGGTGTAGCCACCACCGCGCTGGGCCTGTCGATTGTAGTCCGCATCTACGAGGCATATGGCACCGTCGAAGAGGATGAGATCGTCGTCATGGACGGTCAGGAACAATGAGCACCCACCTTCCTGTCCTGCAGGTCGTGCTCCCGTTGGTCGCGGCGCCCTTGTGCGTGCTGCTGCGCAATCGCACGGCTGTTCGTGGACTGGCCATCCTGGTGAGCTGGCTGTGCCTCGGCATCGCCCTCGCTCTACTGGGCCAGGTACAGGCTGAAGGCGTCATCAGCTACAAGCTTGGCGGCTGGGCGCCTCCTCTGGGCATCGAGTACCGCGTCGACCTGCTCAATGCCTATGTCCTGGTGATCGTGGCTGCGATCGGCGCTGTCGTCATGCCCTTCGGCCTGGGCACCAATGAGCCGGGTGTACGCGAAGGCCACCATCATCTGTACTACGCGGCCTTCCTCTTGTGCCTGTGTGGCCTGCTCGGCATCACGATCACAGGCGACGCCTTCAACGTGTTCGTCTTCCTCGAGATTGCCTCGCTGTCCTCGTACACGTTGATCAGCCTGGGGCAGCATCGCCGCGCTCTGACAGCCGGCTTCTCCTACCTGATCCTGGGCAGCATCGGCGGTACCTTCATCCTCATAGGCATCGGCATGGTCTACATGATGACCGGCACCCTCAACATGGCGGACATGGCGGAGAGGTTGCCGCTGGTCCTGGGTACTCGCACCATCTGGATGGCCTTTGCCTTCATGGTGGTGGGTACGGGCATCAAGCTCGCCGTGTTCCCGCTGCACCAGTGGCTGCCAAACGCGTACAGCTACGCCCCGCCAGTCATCTCGGCCTTTCTCGCCGCTACCGCGACCAAGGTCTCGTACTACGTGCTGGCACGAATCATCTTCACGCTGTTCGGCGCCGCCTTTGTGTTTGAGACCATGGGCCTGCAGCGCCTGCTCATGCCCCTGTCGGTGCTCGCCATGTTCCTGGGCTCGGCTGCTGCGATCTACCAGACCGACCTCAAGCGCCTGCTCGCTTACTCGAGCATCGCCCAGATCGGCTACATGACGCTCGGACTCAGCTTCGCCAATGTCGAAGGCCTGACCGGGGGCATCGTTCACCTGTTCAACCACGCCTTGATGAAAGGCGGCCTCTTCCTTGTCGTCGCCGGCATTGTCTACCGGTTGGGTTCTTCTCACATCGACGACCTACGTGGAATCGGTCGGAAGATGCCGATAACGATGGCGGCCTTTGTCGTCGGCGGACTCAGCCTCATCGGCGTTCCTGGCACGGTGGGCTTCATCAGCAAGTGGTACCTCGTGCTAGCAGCCCTGCAGGCAGGCTCCATGCTTATAGCCTTCATGATCCTGGCCAGCTCGCTGCTCGCGGTGGTCTACGTCTGGCGAGTGGTCGAGGTGCTGTACTTCAGCGGTGACTCCGAGCCGAACGAAGAGCTCAGGGACCCGCCCTGGTCGATGCTCATTCCCACCTGGGCGCTGATTGGCGCCACCATCTGGTTTGGCTTCCAGACCGATGTCACAGCTGGCGCAGCAGCCGACGCGGCCCGCATGCTGCTCGAGGTGGCCAAGTGAGCCCGTCCACCACCATCGGCGTCGCGGTCCTCCTTCCCTTGCTGGGTGCCATTGGTATCCAGCTGACCGGCAACAAGCCCAACCTTCGCGAGTCGGTCACTATCGTCACCTCGCTGCTCACCTTTGCGGTGGTGCTCACCCTGTTCCCAGTGGTCACCGGCCTGGCTCCCGCCAACCGGCCTGAGCTCGAGCTGCTGACGGTCCTACCGGGCGTGACGCTCGCCTTCCAGGTCGAGCCGCTGGGCATGCTGTATGCGCTGGTCGCCTCGGGCCTGTGGATTCCGACCGGCCTGTACGCCATTGGCTACTGCCGCGGCCACAACGAGAAGAACCAGACCCGCTTCTTCACCTGCTTCGCGCTGGCCATCTTCGCGGCCCTGGGCATCGCCTTTGCCCGCAACCTCTTCACCCTGTTCCTGTTCTACGAGGTGCTGACGCTGAGCACCTACCCGCTGGTCACCCACTACGGCAACGACGAGGCCAAAGCGGCGGGGCGCACCTACCTGGGGATCCTGCTGACCACCTCGGTGCTGTTCCTGCTCATGGCAATCCTGTGGACCTGGAACCTCACCGGCACCCTGGAATTCAAGCTC
>CAZEIY010000263.1:0-2092 GCA_964512375.1 uncultured Rickettsiales bacterium
GATCGAAATCGGTTCCGCCCAGGAGGGTGTCTCCACCCGTTGAGATGACCTCGAAGACCCCGTCAGAGACCGTCAGGATCGAGATGTCGAAGGTGCCGCCTCCAAGATCGAAGACCGCGAGGTTGTTCAGATTTCCCGAGCGAGACGCACCATGGGAGAGCGCTGCTGCCGTGGGCTCGTTAATGATGCGAATCACGTCAAGGCCAGCGATCTGTCCAGCCTCCTTGGTTGCTGTTCGCTGAGCATCATCGAAGTAAGCGGGAACAGTCACCACCGCCTTAGAGACCTCACCACCGAGGTAGTCCTCGGCAATCTTCTTCATCTCACTGAGAATGAAGGATGATATCTCCTGCAGGCTGAACGTCTGACCACCGGCTCGCACTATGCAGCCACCGTGGGCGTCCTCCGCAATCTCGAAGGGAACCCCCGACGCGATCTTCGCTACCTCTTCGCTATCGAAACGCCGACCAATCAACCGCTTGGCGCCAAACACCGTATTCGTCGCATTGGTAACGGCCTGACGCTTGGCAATATGACCGACGAGTCGCTTGCCGTTCTCGGCGAAAGCGACGATCGAAGGAGTCGTCTGGTAGCCACCCCGATTCGGAATGACTACCGCTCCCTTCCCCTCACTGACCGCAACGCAACTATTCGTTGTGCCGAGGTCGATTCCGATTACCTTGTCCATGCTCTCTCCGCAGGCACCACCAGAACACCTTTCACCAAGACTACGTCAACTTGCGGTTCAGGGGCGCTACCCCGTCAAAACTACTTCAATCGCTTCAGCGCCTTCGCTGCCACACTGTTCTTTGGCTCGAGGCGCAGAACCCGCTCATAGGCGCGGACTGCGTTGGTCGGCATGCCCAGATCGACGTAGGCCGCAGCCAACTCCATCGTGTACGACACGTTCCGAGGTTCCACCTCTACCGCCTTCTTCATGTGCTCCAGGGCCACACGCTGCTGCAGCGTATGCTCATTAATGAGCTTAGCAAACTCACTGTAGTACTTGCCTCGAGTGGGCTTACAGTCAACCGACTCCTGCAACAACTGAGCAGCCCGCTTGTGGTCCTCAGAGAGCAGCGCCTCCTGCGCTCTCCGGTAGAGTTCCTCCGCCTTGCCGTTGCGATGGGCCGTCCGCGACTTCGTGAACAGAGCCTTGGCCTTGGTGTTACGGGGATCGAGAGTCATCGCGAGCTGAAAGTTGCTGGCGGCATCCCCGTGCCGTCCCTGAGCGAGCGCCTTCTCCCCTTCATCCATGTGCTTGCGGGCCTTTGCGATTCGACTGGCCAACTGCTTCTGCAGATTTTGGATAAAAACGGGTGGTGGAGCCTTCTTCTTGGCCTTGGCAGAGCCTCCGCTTGAAGGCTTGGGCCCCGCAGCCCCTTGCTTCTTGCGTAGCGCGGCCGGGACGAAATCAACGGTCGCAGTAGCCTCGCTCGAAGAGGCGACATCCCGGCCCGACTTGCCGAGCACCAGGGCATCGTAGTCCTTGCGGGCTTCGTCATCACTGAGGGTGCGGTACGCCTCGGTGACCTTATTGAAGATAACCTCGAGCTTCTCTTTGTAGGGGCCAATGTTCTTTCGATAGAACTTGTCGGGGTGATACTCCTTCGAGAGGCGGTAGTAGGCCCGCTTTACAGCACGTAGCTCGGCGTGTCGCGGCAGCAGCAGCACCTCGTAGAAGCTCTTGTCCTCGATTCCCGCATAGACATCTTCAATGGCCGCTATCTGGTCGGCGCGAAGGTCCAATCCCTCCGTGGACGTCCCCGAGAAAGGCACGTCTGCGCTATCCGGCGCTCCGAGTTCGGCTGACTCAGCCCCCCCTGCTGGTCCACCCGCAAGGGCCTCTTCGAACGCCGAGGGCGCACCCTCGGCATCTTCCTCCTCGTCGATCTCAATTTCACCGTCGAAGTCGTCTTCGTCGGGAGATGAAAAATCATATCCCCCCTCTTCGTCCGGCAACGCAGATTCTTCATCCGCTGCTCCGACGTTGATGGGATATAATGCGAGACGGTCCGAGCGCATTGGGCAGACTCTACTACAGGATGTAGCGCGAGAGGTCCCGGTCGCCGAGGATGGGGCGGAGCCGCCG
>CAZEIY010000263.1:2102-3898 GCA_964512375.1 uncultured Rickettsiales bacterium
CGATGTCCCCCGATCTCTCCGGTGCGTTGAAGCTGAGTTCCTCGAGAAGTGCCTCCATCACCGTGTGAAGACGGCGAGCGCCGATATTCTCTGACCGCGAATTCACCTCAGCCGCCATGGCTGCGATACGATCGATCGCTGCCTCATCAAAGGAAAGTGTCACGTCTTCGGTAGCCATCGTCGCTTGGTACTGCCGCACCAGGGCGTTGTCTGGCTCGACCAGTATGCGCCGAAGATCTTCGGTACTGAGAGCTGCCAACTCGACCCGGATCGGAAAGCGACCCTGCAGCTCAGGGATCAGATCTGCCGGACGAGCCACGTGGAACGCTCCCGCAGCAATGAACAAGATGTGATCTGTCTTTACCTGACCATGCCGGGTAGTCACCGTGCTTCCCTCGACAATCGGCAGGATGTCTCGCTGAACCCCCTGGCGACTGACGTCAGCACCGCGGGAGTCCTGCGACGCGACGGCAATCTTGTCGATCTCGTCAATGAACACGATCCCCTCGTCCTGAACACGACGGAGAGCCTCGCTCTTGAGCTTGTCCTGGTCGACAAGGCCGCTCGCCTCGTCAGCAGCGAGCAGTTCGCGCGCCTCGGCTACGGTGACCTTGCGGCTGGATGGTCGAGACGGCATGAGCCCCGAGAGCATGTCCTGCAGGTTGGTGCCCATCTGGTCGAGGCCCGCTCCACCAAGAAACTGCAAGGAGGGAGCGTCGGATGCCGGCGAAGCGATATCGATCTCAATGATCCGGTCGTCCAGGTGACCTTCGTGGTACATGCGCTCGAGCTTTTCACGGGTGCGTGACGCCCGCTCCTTGTCAGCATTCGTCGCGTCGCCGCTCACCTCGGGGAAGAGCGCGTCGAGAACTCTGCTCACCGCACGCTCACTTGCGCGGTCCTTGACCGCTGCCTCCATCTCCTGCCGAACCATATGGATCGAAGCCTCAACGAGGTCCCGAATCATCGACTCAACGTCCTTACCCACGTAGCCAACTTCTGTGAACTTGGTGGCCTCGACCTTGAGGAAGGGAGCTCTCGCCAGCTTTGCCAGACGACGGGCGATCTCAGTCTTACCGAAACCGGTAGGGCCAATCAAGATGATGTTCTTGGGCGAAATCTCGTCACGAAGATCGGGGCTCACCTGCTTTCGACGCCAACGATTTCGTAGCGCAACGGCAACCGCACGTTTGGCCTGATCCTGACCAATGATGAACTTATCAAGCTCGGAGACGACCTGCCGCGGAGTCAACTCAGCGCCGGCCGGCGGCTGTTGGTGATCAACTTGCATCTGAATCTCCCGATTCATTGGGTAGCTGCAGTAACGTGGTTTCGCCATTGGTATAGATGCAGATATCCGCGGCAATCGCCATCGCTCGGCCTGCAACATCGACAGCCGACAGTTCGGTGGCATCGAGTAGGGCGCGCGCCGCTGAAAGCGCGAAAGGCCCACCCGAACCCACGGCGGCAGCCCCCCCCTCGGGCTCGATGACGTCTCCATTGCCCGTCACCAGCAAGGTGCGCTCAGCGTCCACGACCAGCAGCAGCGCCTCGAGCTGGCGCAAGTACTTGTCCGTTCGCCACTCTTTCGCCATCTCAACAGCAGCCCGAGTCAGGTTGCCCGGGAACTCGGCGAGTTTGGCCTCAAACTTCTCGAACAGGGTCAAGGCATCAGCTGTTGAACCGGCGAAGCCAGCCAGGACCCGCCCCCCGGCAAGAGTGCGGACCTTACGAGCCGAGCCCTTCATCACGGTGTTGCCAAGGGTGACCTGCCCGTCAGCGGCCAGAGCCACCTC
>CAZEIY010000263.1:3908-6158 GCA_964512375.1 uncultured Rickettsiales bacterium
TCATTGTGTCGGTTCCTCTCTGTGGATTCGATCTGTCGCCACCTCGTCGGCATCAAGCGCTGCCTCGATCGCCGCCTCAGTTGCAGCGGGCCCAGACAGCTCGCCACCACGAGGATGAGCGCTTCGATGCGCTCCAACCAGGCCCTCTACGGTGAGATGAGTGTACTGCTGAGTCGTCGAGAGGCTCGCATGTCCGAGCATCTCCTGGATAGCACGAAGGTCTGCTCCACCCTCGAGTAGATGAGTCGCGAAAGAGTGACGAAGAGCATGCGGATGGACGTCCTTGGCCACACCCGAAGTGACTCCTCGCTGCTTGACGATGCGCCGAAGTGAGCGAGCGCTCAGCCGACCACCTCGCGTGTTGAGGAACAGGGCCGCTCCAGCCTCTGGCCGACACCTTGCAAGGGGCCGGACGCTCAACCATGCGGATAGGACCTGCACACACGGTTCGCTCATCGGCACAATTCGCTCCTTTCGCCCTTTACCCAATACACGCACCTCACCTTTCTTGAGGTCGATTGACGTGCTGTCAAGGCCCACCAGCTCACTTGCCCGAAGTCCACTGCCGTAGAGAAGCTCAAGTAAGCTCAAGTCCCGAAGCTCAAACAGCGTCGCCGCCAGGTCATCGGAAGACTCATCGGATTCCAACATCGCCGCTGCTTCCGGCTCACTCAGGACACTGGGAAGATGGCTGCGCCTCTTCGGCGAGTTGAGGGCTCTCGCTGCGTTGTGATCATCTCCACGCCGATCTGCGGCCCAATCAAGGAACGTGCGCAGAGCCGAGAGCTTGCGACGCCGGGTCGAGGCGCTGTGGTGAGCGTGCTCTCGGGCAAGAAAGCTCCTCACATCTGCCGACGTGACGCGCTCGACTGACGGCGCACCCTGCTCGCCCAGACCCCAGTGTTCGACAAGAAAGTCGCGGAACTGCCTCAGATCACGACCGTACGCACGTACCGTATGCGGGGACAGGCCTCGTTCGAGGGACAAAAACTCGAGGAACCGTGGAAGCCGACCATCCATGTCAGACGCTGACCTGGACCGAGGGTGGTGTGGGAGCGGGAGGCAGGGGCCAGGCATCAGGGGCCTCGAGCCAGGAAGGACGCTGCACGCCGAGGGGCGGCAGGTGTACTGAGGACCACCCAGTCATCGAGGCCACACACGCCGTACCCCGAGCGATGCGGTGTGCCTTCCGATCCCTCTTGCGCACCCGCTCACCGGTAGCCGGCAGGAGCCCAAAGTTGACGTTCATTGGCTGAAAGCCCTTGGGTTCGGCCTCGTCGAGATAGCTGAGCAACGCACCGAGAAAAGTATCTCGCGGAGGAAGTGGCAGGCTCTCGCCCCGTCGCTCAGCGAGCACCGCCAGAGCGGCCCATAGCCCCATAGCGCTGCTC
Organism: uncultured Rickettsiales bacterium; assembly: GCA_964512375.1. Classification (GTDB taxonomy): domain Bacteria; phylum Myxococcota_A; class UBA796; order UBA9615; family UBA9615; genus UBA6601. Next base: position 5,300 of record CAZEIY010000263.1, read on the forward strand.
TCGGTGTAGCCCTCGCAGCCCACCAGTTGCCCAGCTACCGAGACGTTGGGACGGGCGGCAATACGCAGCCCCGAGTCGAGGACTCGCGGCGTGTTCAGGTAGGTGTTGCGATGCACGGAACCCAGACGAAGGAACTCAGCCTCGGCGAGGGCCGGAATCGAGCGAAAGATCCGACTCTGTTCGCCGTAGCGAAGCTTGGTCTGAAAACCGACCATATTCATCGCCGTACCATCACGCGTCTCGCGCCTGAGTTGAACCACCGCCCACGGCCTTCGCCCAGTGCGCGGATCACGAAGGCCGACCGGCTTCATGGGTCCAAAGCGAAGACTCTCCCGACCGCTGGCAGCGATCGCCTCAATGGGCTGACAACCCTGAAAAAAACGCTCCTTCTCGAAGCCCTGGGCCGGAACCTGTTCACCGGCGAGCAAGGCGTCAATGAAGGTCTCGTACTCTTCTTTGTTCATCGGCAGATTGAGGTAGTCCCCCTCACCCTCGTTGCCATAGCGATTGGCCCAGTAGGCCTTGCTCATGTCGACCGAGTCGAAATCCACAATCGGTGCGATTGCGTCGTAAAAGTAGAGATCGTCTCGACCACACAGCTCGTGCAGTTGACCTGCCAGCGGCTGAGCAGTCAGAGGTCCGGTCGCCAGTATCCATCGGCCAGAATCCGAAGTCGGAAGATCGGTGATCAGTTCGTTGCGGATCTCAAGATTGGGTAGTTCCGTCAGCGCCCTGGTGATGAGGCCCGAGAACGCTGCCCGGTCGACAGCCAGAGCACCGCCAGCAGGTACATGACAGCGCCTGCCAGCAGCAACCACCAGGCTACCCAGGACCTCGAGTTCTCGCTTGAACACTCCCG
>CAZEIY010000264.1:0-5594 GCA_964512375.1 uncultured Rickettsiales bacterium
ACCGCCGGCGGAGTTGACTCCGTCGGCGGTTTGCTAATTATGGCTCCACCGGCCGATACCGGAAACCGCTTGCGAGAATGGCGGAACTGGCAGACGCGCCAGACTTAGGATCTGGTGGGGTAACCCGTGGGGGTTCGAATCCCCCTTCTCGCACCAACAAGTCAATCAAGAGGCCACTGTCATGGAAATCCAGGTTGAAGAACTCTCCCCCGTATCCAAGAAGGTCTCCTTCGTCGTCGAGAGTGAGCGTGTAACACGCACCCTCGATAAGGCGTACCAGCGCCTGGGCCGTGATGTCCGAATCAAGGGGTTCCGCCCCGGCAAGGTTCCCCGCAGCCTGCTCGAGAAACGCTACGCCCGACAGATCGAGGGTGAAGTGGGTGGCCAGCTGATCTCTGAGGCCTTCGAAGAGGCCGTCGAAGAGCACAAGCTGATCCCTGTAAGCCAACCGATCATCGAACGCTCTACGCTCAAGACCGGCGAGGACTACAAGTTCTCCGTGACCATCGAAGTCCAGCCGAAGATCGAAGTAAAGCAGTGGGAAGGCATCGACGTCGAGTGGGAGCGCGTAGAGATCGATGAGGCGCAGGTGGACTCCGAGCTGGAACGAATGGCAACCCAACAAGCAACCCTCGAGTTGGCGAGCGAGGGCCACGAGGCGAGCGAAGGCGATATGGCCACTGTCAACGCCACCTTCTCCTCCGAAGGTATGGACGACTACAAGCTGGACACCCTTCTGGTCTCCGTTGCAGGCTCCATGGGTATCGCCGTCGCAGACTTTCTCGGCACCCACCTACCGGGAATGAAGAGCGGCGAAGACAAGGTCATCGAAGAACTAAGCATCCCCGACGGAACCCTGGGCGAAGAGTGGAATGGTAAGAGCGCCAAGCTGGCGGTCACCATCACCGAGCTCAAGGCGAAGACCTCCCCGGACCTCGACGACGATCTGGCACAGGACGTTGGCTTCGACACCCTCGAAGAGCTCAAGAGCGACATCCGAACCAAGCTCACTGAGCACATGACCGCCCACGTGAAGAACCACGCTGCGAGCAAGGCCATCGACAAGCTCATCGAGCTGAACCCCTTCGACTTGCCTCCGGGTCTGATCCGCGCTCAAGCCGAAGACAACCTGGCTCGCAACTTCCGGCAACTCAGTCAGCAGGGCTTTGACATCCCAGCTGTGCGCTTAGACTCGCTCCCCGAAGATCGGCAGCAGGGCCTGCTCGATGAAGCGGCACAGGTCATCCGCCAGGCCATGCTTCTCGATGCCATCGGAGATGCCGCTGACATCGAAGTCAGTGATGAGCAGGTCGGGGAGCGCGTCAGCCAAATCGCCGCTGAGATGGGACAGCAGCCCGCCGCGGTCAAGGCGCTCCTTGCACGTCAGGGAGCGATGGCCGGCATGAAGGAACAGCTGCGAGAGCAGCAGGTAATGGACCTGATTCTGGATCGGGCGAATGTCATCGAGATCGAGCCACAATCCCATGACCACGAGCATGATCACGGTCACGAGCATGGTGAACAGGACTAAAGACCTCAAAGAACCCGCCGATAGCGCTTGCTACAGGGTGCGTGACACCCTAGAACTGTTGCGCTGATCCTCCGTACCAATGGAGGCTTTGCCGGATGATCCGGCAGGGAAGGAACCTGGCTCGCTCCGATGAATACCTTTGACCCGCGCGCACTGCTGCCGCTGCCCCATGTATACGAGCAGACTCACCGGGGCGAACGCGCCCTGGATGTCTGGTCTCGACTGCTTCTCGATCGCATTGTCTTCCTGGGCACTGAGGTCACCTCCGAGGTCGCCAACGCGATCATTGCCCAGTTGCTCTTCCTTGAGTCTGAAGACCCCGAGAAGACCATTCATCTCTACGTGAACAGCCCTGGCGGTGACGTCGCCGCAGGACTCGCCATCTACGACACGATGCACTACATCAATGCACCCGTTGCCACGTTGTGCGCTGGCCGCGCAATGAGCATGGGGGCGGTGCTGCTAGCCGCCGGTGAGCCCGGTCACCGAGCAGCGCTTCCGCACGCCTCAATCCTCATTCACCAACCGTTAGGTGGGGCCAGGGGACAGGCAAGTGATATCGAGATTCATGCCAAAGAGATTGTTCGCTTGCGCAGCGTTCTGACGGGAATTCTGGTCAAGCACACCGGACAAGACGAAGAGCGGGTACGCCTCGATTCCGATCGGGACTACTATCTCACTGCGGAAGAAGCCCTTGAATATGGCATCATTGACCGCATAGTTGAGAGACGGAAAGACGAGGAGTAGGCGAAGTGGCCAAGCGAACTCCAGACAGCAGCGACCTTTGTTGCTCCTTTTGCGGCAAGTCGCAAAAAGAGGTCCGCAAGCTTATTGCCGGCCCCACTGTCTACATCTGCGATGAGTGCATCGAGCTATGCAACGACATCATCGCCGACGAGTACGATCGCGAGGACTACTACACCTCACGCAGCTCCATCCCGAAGCCACAAGAGATCAAGGGGCACCTCGACGAATACGTCATCGGCCAGGAGCAGGCCAAGCGGGTGCTCTCCGTCGCCGTCTACAATCACTACAAGCGCATCGAGGGGCGGCAGGGCGTGCACGACGACGTCGAGCTCCAGAAGAGCAATATCCTGCTCCTCGGACCGACGGGAACCGGCAAGACCCTCCTGGCTCAGACGCTGGCAAAATTCCTCAACGTCCCCTTCACCATCGCTGACGCCACCTCGCTGACCGAAGCCGGCTACGTCGGTGAAGACGTCGAGAACATCATCCTCTCGCTCTTTCAGGCGTCTGACTACAACGTAGAGCGATGCCAGAAGGGCATCATCTACATCGATGAGATCGATAAGATCTCTCGCAAGTCAGAAAACCCCTCAATCACCCGCGATGTGAGCGGCGAAGGCGTACAGCAGGCTCTGCTCAAGCTCATCGAGGGCACCATCGCCAACGTGCCGCCAAAGGGTGGGCGCAAGCATCCCCAGCAGGACTTCCTCCAGATCGACACGACGAACATCCTCTTCATCTGCGGCGGCGCCTTTGTCGGTCTCGAGAAGATCGTCGGTAGACGCGTGGGACGTAAGTCGCTCGGCTTTGGTAGCAAGGCAACTGAGGCCTCTTTGATCGACGACGCGAACATGTTCGAACAGGTCGAGTCCGAGGACCTGCTCAAGTTCGGCTTGATTCCAGAGTTCATCGGTCGCGTCCCCGTCGTCGCTACCCTCAATGAGCTCGATGAAGAATCGCTGGTGCAGATCCTCACCACACCCAAGAATGCCCTCATCAAGCAGTACCAGAAGCTGTTCGAGTACGAAGGCGTCAAACTCAAGTTCACTGAAGGCTCCATCACCGCGATCGCCAGAGAAGCTATCAATCGAAAGGCTGGAGCCCGAGGGCTCCGCGCTATCCTCGAGAAACTGATGCTGGATGTGATGTATGAGGTGCCCAGCACCAACAACGTCCAGGAGTGCGTCATCTCCGAAGAGGTCGTGGACAAGACCAAGCAGCCAATGCTCGTCTATCAGAACGAAGCCGAGCTGGCCTGACTACTTGCTGTCGATTGCTCAAGAGGGCAGTCTTGGCGACCGATGCTCCCACCTGCACCGACCACTCGGGGCTCTAAATGATCTGGAAGAAGAATGAGTCCGATCCAAGCGAGGCCGGTTCTATGGAACTGAACACACTGCCGCTCCTCCCCCTCCGCGATATCGTCGTCTTTCCCTTCATGGTCATACCGCTCTTCGTTGGCCGCGATAAGTCCATCGCAGCGCTCCAGGAAGCGATGGCAGGCGACAAAGAGATCTTCCTGGCTGCACAGCGCTCTGCGAAGACCAACGATCCTGGCGAAGGCGATATCTACGAGGTGGGCACGATCTCGCTGGTGATGCAGATGCTCCGCCTTCCCGACGGCACCGTGAAGGTGCTGGCCGAGGGCAAGCGCCGCGCGAAGGTACGTCGCTACATCGACAATGACGACTACTTCATGGTCGAGGTCGAGCCCGAGCCCGACTCCGAGGATGAGGTCGAAGGCCAAGAAGCTCTGATCCGCTCCATCAAGAGTACGTTCGAGACCTACGTGAAGCTGGAGAAGAGGGTCCCGCCCGAGATGCTGCTCACCATCTCGAATATCGAAGATCCCGCCAAGCTGGCAGACGTCCTGGCGGCGCAGCTCAACCTCAAGGTGAGCGACAAGCAGCACCTACTCGAGAGCCCGACCACTCAAGATCGTCTCGAAGCACTGCTCAAGCACATCCAGTCTGAGATAGAGATCCTGCAGGTGCAAAAGCGTATCCGCTCGCGGGTCAAGAAGCAGATGGAGAAGACCCAGCGCGAGTACTACCTCAATGAGCAGATGCAGGCGATTCAGCGCGAACTGGGCGACAAGGACGACACCAAGTCCGAGCTGCAGGAACTGCAGGGCCGTGCAGAAGAGAAGGCCATGCCCGATGCTGCCCGCGCCCGCCTCAAGAAGGAGCTCGGCAAGCTGAACATGATGTCGCCGATGAGCGCTGAGGCCGCGGTCTTACGTACCTACATCGACTGGCTGTTGGATCTTCCCTGGGAAGAATTCCGCGAGGAATTACTCGACATCAACGAAGCCGCCCAGGTCCTCGATGCGGACCACTACGGTCTGCGAAAGGTCAAGGAGCGGATACTCGAGTACCTGGCCGTTCAGTCGCTCGTCGACAAGATGCGTGGCCCAATCCTCTGTCTGGTGGGCCCTCCCGGTGTCGGCAAGACCTCCCTGGCCAAGTCCATCGCGCGAGCGACTGGGCGGGACTTCGTACGACTCTCCCTTGGCGGAGTCCGCGACGAAGCAGAGATCCGTGGCCACCGCCGCACCTACATTGGCGCGCTGCCCGGCAAGATCATCCAGCGACTGAAGAAGTGCGAGTCCAACAATCCGGTCTTCCTACTCGATGAGATCGACAAGATGAGCGCCGACTTTCGCGGAGATCCTGCTTCGGCCCTGCTTGAAGTCCTCGACCCCGAGCAGAACGAGGCCTTCAACGACCACTACATCGACCTCGATTACGATCTGAGTCGGGTGTTCTTCATCACCACGGCCAACACACTGCAAGGCATTCCTGTGCCACTGCAGGATCGGCTCGAAATCATCCGACTCTCTGGCTACACCGAGCTCGAGAAGATGGCCATCTCTCGCAAGTATCTGGTCCCGAGACAGATGGAAGCCCACGGCCTCAGCGAAGAACACATCGAATTCCGCAATACGGCGATTCAAGAGGTCATCCAGCGCTATACCCGCGAAGCCGGTGTTCGAAATCTTGAGCGGGAGATCGGCTCAATTGCCCGCAAAGTGGCCAAAAAGCTGGTCTCGGATCGGCAGAAGGATGAAGCCACCCACGAGGTGATCACACCGCAGCGTGTGCAGCGACTTCTTGGCGTCCCCCGCTACCGCTTCGGCACCGCTGAGAAGGGTGATGAGGTCGGCTTCGTCAACGGTTTGGCCTGGACACAGGTGGGCGGCGCGCTGGTACCGGTCGAGTCCGCCATCATGCCGGGTAGCGGCAAACTAATTCTCACGGGTCAGCTTGGCGACGTCATGCAGGAAAGCGGTCGGGCAGCGCTGTCCTACATCCGG
>CAZEIY010000264.1:5604-6157 GCA_964512375.1 uncultured Rickettsiales bacterium
GCGTCTTTGGACTGAAGAAAGATTTCTACCAGGACGTCGACATCCATGTGCACGTCCCAGAGATTGGTCCCGTCGACGGTCCGTCAGCAGGCATCACGATGTGCACGGCAATGACCTCCGCTCTACTCAGGATTCCCGTTCGCCGGAATATAGCCATGACTGGCGAGATCACCTTGCGCGGTAACGTCAGGCCAATCGGAGGGCTCAAAGAGAAGACCCTGGCCGCCCATCGCGGTGAGATCGAAAAAGTTATCGTGCCGCGCGACAACGCCAAGGACATTCCTGACATCCCGGCCCATATCCGTAACGAGATCGAGATTGTGCCCGTCGAACACATGGACCAGGTACTCAAGGAAGCCCTGTTCCTCGACGAGCCGGATCTGCTCTTCGCTGGTCTCGATCCACGGCAGACCGCCAGCCGACAGCTTCAAGCGCCTGAGTTGCCCTCGAACAGCTAGTTCAAAGGACTCGGAAGTGTGTCGCTCTCAACGGCAGCCAGGTACGACCTCCACAAGCTGCTCAGATTCCAGTACTCTTGCGCCCCCGGGCGGGT
>CAZEIY010000265.1:0-6153 GCA_964512375.1 uncultured Rickettsiales bacterium
ATCGGATTGTCGACGCCGAAGCTCGGCTCGCTACCTACACCGACATGATCCGGCAGCAGTTCACCAACATGGAGGTTGTCCTTGGTCGCTATCAGGCCACCCAGAAGTATCTGGATCAACAAATCGCACAATGGACTAAACAAAAGTAGGAACGCGCCGATAAGGAACAACGAACCTAGAATCGGAAGGCTCTAAATGTCTGCCAAGATGCACATGCAGCAATACAAGAAGGCCTCGGTCACGGCTTCCGGGCCCGAAGAGACGTTGATCTTGTTGATCAACGAGGCTGTTCGTAGCGCTGAAGCTTCTCGTCTCGAGCAGGATCCGGCGAAGCGGCGGCAGCTGTTGGATAAGTCTCGCCGAATCATCGCGGAGCTGTCGAGTACGCTGAACATGGACTACGGCGGCGAGGTGGCCTTCAACCTGTTGCGGCTCTACATCTTCATCAATCGACGTCTCGCTGACGCGATGGGCGGCTCACCCGAGGGCCTCACCGATGCGCTACGTATTCTTCGTCATGTGCAGGAAACCTGGCACCGGGCGGTCGAGATCGCGCGTCAAGAAGCAGCAGAGCAGGGCTGAGTCATGAAAGCATCAGATAAGAAGACTGAGGTGCGTCGCGCTCTTCGTTGGTTTGCTGACTACGCTCGTCATCTCGAGCTGGCAATCCCCATGTTCCTGGAAGGCGGGCCCGATGACGGCTGGCAGGATCGTGCCAGGGAACTCGACACGATCTTGCGGGATATTGAACCCGACTGCCTCCGCGAGGCAGCAGCGAGCGCCGAAGGGAAGGAGCGCACTGCTTCCCTCCAGCGAGTCCAGGCCAGCTTCGAGACTGCGATTCATTCGCGTCTCGCTGAGCTGGGCGGCATGATCGCCACAGCACGCCGCGGTCAGCGGGGGCTCCTTGGCTACGCGAGCGCCGGTAAGCTGACCCGCTTTTCCGCTCAATACATCGAGCGTCAGCTCTGATCCGGCCCTAAGAGGGCAAAAAACCGCAAGACAGCGCCCCCTAAGGTGCGCTCTGGTCGCGAACTGGCACGGATCTGGCTAGTGTTTATCCATGGTGAGGCCACTTTCCTGCGCTTCGCCGAGGAGACTCGATGAACACTACGCCCAATGTTGCCGCTACGAAGAAGGACTCGTCGAAAGAGCGACGCGATAACTACCGCGTCGATACGCCAGTGCTATTGCGATTGCGCCGTGTTGTCGAGCCAGTCGCCGTAACGGGCCAGTTCACTCCTGTAGCTGCTTTCGAGGAGCTTTCTCTTGCCGCGGGTCGGTATCGCAAGGAGCTCAGCAACGCTGGGCGTGCGTTCGTAGACCGAGTCGTGGACACGCTTGAGTCGCTGACTGCTGCGGCGAGTACTGGCGATGCTGTCAGCCAGGACTGGGGTGCGTCCCGAGAGGTTGTGGCGAATATTTCGGCTGCGGGCATCGGCTTCGACTGGCCCGAAGAGTTCAGCGTCGGCTCAATGGTCGAGGTGGAGTTCTCCTTTGCAGCAGGGGAGGGGAGGGGAGTGCCCTTTACGTTCTCTGCGGAGGTGCGTCGCTCCATTAGTCGGCAGGGTGTCTGGAACATCGGCCTGGCCTTCCAGGATGTGACTCAAGTCAGTCAACAGCGACTCATCCGTCAGATCTATGACGTTCAGCGTCTGGATCTCCGCGGAAGGTCCGAGAAGTCATGACTCTCCCGGCCTGGCGAGCGACCCTGGTCGCAATCTCGTTGTGCACCGCCGCGTTTTTGGCGCCGAGCACCAGCCAGGCCAAGGTCCCAGACCGTTCGATCCTGGTCGCAGCGCAACTCGATCTGGGTTGGCAGCGCTCAGATCCGATGGTTGCGGTCTATGACAACGAATACCCCTTCGCTATACAGCTCCGTGCCACCTGGCTGTTTCATGAGAAGTTCGGTGTTGGCATTGGCCTTGCAGGACAACTGCGTGAAGGAATTGGTGTCGCACCGGTAGGGGAAGGTCCCGCTACCACGTTGTGGCAGGCACCCATCTTTGTGGAAGGTCAACTGCGGCTTGCTCTGATTAAGAAGCAGATCGCCGTGCCCTACCTGCGCGGAGGCTTTGATGCAGTTTTGTGGAGCGAAGAGGATGGCGAAGATGACCCGCGGGGGGTCAAGTGGGGTGTCCACATGGGCGGTGGGGTTGCCTTCCGTCTGCCCTTCCCCGAGCTCAACTGGGAGGGGCGTCTCACGGGCAACTCTCTGCTCGACGATGTCTACCTTCACGTCGAGGGCTGGGCTCGCTCAGCCAATAATTTTGGTTCGCCAGGGCTCGATCTCAGCAGCGCTGGCTTCTCCCTTGGACTCTCGCTTCTCCTTTGAGTGGAGGAAGATCATGATTATGCAATTCAAGATGGTGGCCCTTGTGCTGCTCGGAGCATCGATGCTGGCGCCCGGAGCCCTGGCCTCGGAGCCCGCTGCGGGAACCGTGGTGGCAATTCAGGGTGAGGCTTACATTGTTCAGCTCGAAGGCGAGACAGCTGTCTCAGTGGGCAGCATTCTCGATGTCTATCGCCGGCTACCCGATCTGCGTGGCAGCGCGGGATACCGTCAGTCCGCCAATTGGTGGAATATGGGCAGTCTCAAAGTTGTCAGCATCGGTGACGACTACGGCATCGCCGTGCTCGCATCCGGGCCTGCCGAATTGCCACCAGCAGGGCTGGACGAGAGCGGCATCCCCGCTGGCGTGGTTCGGCTTGGCGACAAGGTGCGCACTACGGGTGCGGTAGCCGAGCGGCCCAACCAGGTACGAGTATCCTTCGCGCGCAGCGATCTGTTCGCAGTAGAGGACTACGAACTGCCAGAGAAGGGCGAGAAGTTCTTGCGTGAGTGGCTGCGGGGTCTGAAATCAATGGATGGGCCCATCGAGGTGCAGGTGCATGCGCATCTGCCGGAGCTCGGGCTGGCACTGCCCGACGCTGACCGGGAGATCTCCGCACTCCGGGATTCGCCATTCGGCGCCGCACCAGGCACTCCCGTCACCCCCGCCGAGGGCCTGTATGAGCGCCCATCCAAGCCGGTGAACGTTCCCGCTGGACGCGAGGTTCTTGTGGTCGGTGCGGGTGGCGTGAAAGACACCTGGCACTACATGGACCCGGTGACTCTGGCGCAGCGGCAGGGGGCGCGAATTGCCGGCGCACTGGCTACGAGGCTGGCGGTGAAGTCCACCGCGATTCGGGTGACTGTGGTTCCCCGGCCGTTGATGCTCACCGCCTCGAAGACTCCAGGCTATGACTACAGCGGCGACCAGATCCGTATCCTCGCCGCAGCGATTGACTGGTCAGAGCCCCCGCCCAAAAAGAAGAAGATCCGCAAGAAGAAGCTGGACCCGCTGGACAAGCCCAAGAAGAGGCGACGCCTGCTCGAACAGGGACCTACTGAGGTGAGCGTCGTTGGGTCGGTTGATGGAGACACAAGGAGCTGAACCTCAGGTTCAGCCCCCGATGGTGGCCCGTAATGTTGGCTGATTCTCAACTACTCGCGAGTTCTTCAGATCAGGGAATCTGGCAGCGCAACGCTACGGCCCTCGCCGTCGCCTGCCACCACGACCTTGTTCCGCCCGCTGCGCTTGGCAATGTACAGGGCTGCATCGGCTCGCTCGATAAGGTCTTCGGCGAGATCGGCATCACAGCCTTCGGCGACGCCAAAGGAAGCGGTGACCTCGATCTCCTTGGCTCCCGCTTTCACACGAACCGTGCCGATTCCTTTACGCAGGTTTTCGGCGACCATAGCGGCTCCCGAGGCCGGACAGTCGGCGAGAATCACCGCCATCTCTTCGCCTCCGTACCGGGCGCAGAAGTCCGAGCGTCGCAGCACGACCTCCTGGAGCGCCTTGCCGCAGGCCTGCAGCACGCGATCGCCAACGACGTGTCCGTAGGTGTCATTCACGTTCTTGAAGTGGTCGAGATCGATCATCACCAGCGAGAAATGGTAGGGCGCCAGCCGCGATTTGCGCAGCTCGCCCTCGAGCCGGTCATCGAACGACTTGCGATTGAACAGCCCCGTGAGGGCATCTTCCAGCGCTTCCACCTTCACCTGATCGAGTTCTTCGTGGAGTCCACGCACCATCTCGCTCAGGTTGCGAATGCGCTTGTCTGTCGTGGCCTTTTGTTCCTGCACCTGTTCTGCCGCTTCGTCGACGATGCGAAGCAACCTTGCCGACGCGCTGCGTACCTGGACTGTGTCAGCCGCTTGACGCAGGCGGTCGAGATTCTTGTCGAGAGAATCGTGAAACAGGTGGTCGTCACCTTCGATGGCTTTGAGCGCCTTGCCCATGACCCCGATGAGATGGGCCATCTCTTTGTTTCGGTCTTCTTCGGCGGCGCGACGCCGGGCGAACCATCCGGGGAGCTGACTGGTAATGAGTTCATTCGCCCTCTGCGCGGAGTAGCTAGTCATGCCTGACTTCACGTCGAAGAGGATCTCCTCGATAGTCAGGCGGAGCTTCCGGTCGGGCGGGTCGAGGTCGTCCAGCTTGCCGCCCAGGAGTTCGTTCTGGAGGATCGTCAAGATCGTGGCGAGGGTCTGGGCGGCCCCTTCTGTTGTTTTCTCGATGGTAGTGTTCGCAGTGGGGCTTCCCTCACCATCGCCCTCTGCTTCGTCCAGCGGGTCGCCTTCGAAGGTAGCAGAGAAGAGCTCGTCGTCCGGAGCCTGGCTCTCTTCGCTCTTCTCTTCGCCCTCGGGCTTTTGGAATATCTGCTTTAGCTTGATCATCAAAGACCTGTTGTCTCACTGGCTTGAACTGCTCTGTGGAGCCCCAAGGATACCGGAAAACGACGACGGCACTCGTAACGCCTTCAAGAAGTGCGGCCGAATGACCGATGAGGCCCCTGTGTGTGCGCGAATCCCAGCCCCGGTACGTTCCAGACCTCACTACTTCAGTGTAGTTGCGCTTCAGCCGATCCTCGGCGTCGTCGCCCTTGTAGTGACGCTGCTTCTACCTCGGCCTGCTGCTGCGGCCGACATCCTCGAGACCGAAGCTGAACACGAGACACGACTCCTGGCCCAGCCGGGCGCCGGTGTCCCTCAGCTCATCGATTTCGAGAATCTCCCCTTTGGAGTCTTGCCGGTTAGCCCGAACCCGTTTGCGGCTGAAGGGGTTGAGTTCAGCGCGAACGTGCTGGCGCCGAACCTACAGATCAGGCCCGAGGCTTTTCAGTCGGACGCGATTGGTGCTCGTGCTCTCGTGGCAGGGTTCCAGACCGGGGTAGCGGTGGCGGAAATCACCGTTCACTTCGACGAGCCTCAGCTCGCCTTCTCTGCCTTCTTTCTCGATGTTGGCGCTCCCGTAGAGGTCGAAGCGTTCTTGGGGGGTGTCCTTCAGGAGTTCTTTATCTTGGATGCTGAGGGCGACAACCTGCCCGGAGGAGTGTTTCGAGCTCTGTGGTTCGACGGTCAGGCAGATGAAGTGCGTTTTGTCTGCGATGAGCAGGATGGACTGGGCCTCGACAACGTCAGCTCGGGTGAACCGGGAACTGTCGACAACGATGGCGACACCTTCTCTGAGGTCGGTCCTGACGGCATCCCCGGCACCGCAGATGATGACTGCAACGACCAGGACAACCTCGTCAATCCCAATGCATTCGATAGTTGTGACGGCATCGACACAGACTGCGACGGCATCGTCGATAACGGCCCGGGTCTGGACGCTGATGGAGACGGTTTTTCGATCTGCCCGGGCGCCGACCAGGACTGTGACGACGGAGACGACTCCATCTTCCCGGGTGCTCCTGAGCTCTGTGACGACTTTGACAACGACTGCGATGGCATCGATGACAATCCGCCCGACCTCGACGGCGACACCTTTACCGTCTGCGATGAGGACTGCGACGACACCAACTCTTCGATTCATCCGGACGCTCCGGAACTCTGCGATCTTATCGACAACAACTGCAATATCCTCGTTGACGAGAGTCCCGACTTTGATGGCGACGGCGAGACCATCTGCCAGGGTGACTGCGATGACAACGATCCCACGGTCTTTTCTACCTCGGGCTGTCCGCCGACAGGCGACGACGACGACACCACAGCCGGTGACGACGACGACACCACAGTGGGTGATGACGACGACACCACAGTGGGTGATGACGACGACACCACAGTGGGCGATGACGACGACACCACAGTGGGTGACGATGACG
>CAZEIY010000266.1:0-1367 GCA_964512375.1 uncultured Rickettsiales bacterium
CCTCGACGGACAGTGCTTTGCCGGCACCCTTCACCGCGGTGGGTCGAAAGGCGCCGCCGCCGCTCCCCTTGCCTTCGACGATGTCGGTTGTGAAGACGCCCTGCTTGCGCAGCTTTTGCCGCGCCACCTTCGCGGTCTCTGCGTCGACCAGGCCGCTGCAGCCCTTACCGGCGTTGTCGAGTCCTTTGTACTCGAAGACAGGCACAGTTCCCCCTTACGCCCCGGCCGTGTCTGACAGCGCGACGCTGTCATCCTGGGTGATCCGAATGACTTCCTCGAGGCTTGTCTCACCGGCGAGCACTTTGTGCCCGCCGCTGAAGCGCAGTGGAACCATCCCATCGGCTACGGCTGCATCCCGAATTTCGGTGGAGCTGAGATTCCGAACGACGAGAGAGCGGACGTTTTCCGTGATGGCCATCAACTCGTAGATGCCGGTTCGACCCCGGTATCCGGTCTGTAAGCACTCAGGGCAGCCACCTGGATGTGGCCGGAATATCTGTCCCTTCAAATCACTGGGATTGATGCCCACCTCGATGAGCTCCTCAGAGGTGGGGGTAAACGGCTCTTTGCACTCGGAGCAAAGGCGACGCAGCAGGCGTTGGGCCAGCACACCAATGATTGAGGAGGCCACCAGGAACGGCTCGACGCCCATATCGACCAGGCGATTGACTACGGTGGCGGCGTCGTTGGTATGAATCGTTGATAGCACCAGGTGGCCGGTCAGTGACGCCTGAATGGCAATTTCGGCGGTCTCCAGGTCTCGAATCTCGCCGACCAGGATGACGTCGGGGTCCTGGCGTAGATAGGCGCGTAGGCCCGATGCGAAGGTGAGGTTGATCTTGGGATTCACCGCCATCTGGCCGATGCCCTTCATCTGGTACTCGATGGGGTCTTCGACGGTCAGGATATTGATGTCCGGACGATTCACTTCAGAGAGGCCGGCATACAGCGTGGTCGTCTTTCCAGATCCAGTGGGGCCGGTGACCAACAGGATGCCGTGCGGCTGGTGGATGAGGCTGCGGAAGGAGTCGAGCACCTGCCCTGCCATGCCGATCTGGTCAAGGCCCAGCAGCCCCGCCGATCGGTCCTGCAGGCGAAGAACAATGCGCTCGCCATGGGCGACGGGCACCGTAGAGACGCGAATGTCGACATCCCTACCGGCCACCTTGATACGGATGCGGCCATCCTGAGGGAGGCGCTTCTCCGCAATATCCAGCTCAGCCATGACCTTCACGCGACTGCTGATTGCGGCCTGCAGGCGCTTGGGGACTTCGACCTTGTTGTAGAGGATGCCGTCGATGCGAAACCGCACCTGCATGATGCGTTCGAAGGGCTCAAAGTGGATGTCTGAAGTGCGTTCCTTTAGC
>CAZEIY010000266.1:1377-4429 GCA_964512375.1 uncultured Rickettsiales bacterium
CGCTTCGGTGAGCAGCGAGTTGACGAAGCGGATGATCGGAGCTTCGTCATCGCTGTCGACGATGTCTTCGATCTCCTCGATCCCCGACCCCTCGATGCCCTTGTCTTCTTCCATCTCTTCGATGACCTGGCCAGCGCTGCGGGCAAGGCGGTCGTAGATCTGGTTGGTGGCATCGCGGATACCGCTCGGTGTCGCGATGTAGGTGGAGAGAGGCCGATCCAGGAGCACTCGCAGGTCATCGATTGCAGCGCTGGCCATTGGGTTCGCGACGGCGACAGCAACGGAGCTGTCCTCGTTGAGCCATAGGGGCAGTAGTTGGTGGTTTTTCGCGAAAGAAATGGGCAGGTCGGTGAACAGGCTGAGGTCAATGGAGTCCACGGGAATTGAAGAGAGCGATTGCAGCCCCGTCTGTCGGGAGAGGGCCTCAGTGACCTGCTCTTCGGTCACCAGCCCCAGCTTCATCAGAGCTTTATCCAGGTCGATGCCGTGCTTGTTTGCGTAGTCCCGCGCATCGTCGAGTGAGTCCTCGGCAACCGCGCCGCTCTGTTGCAGCAGGTCTGCGATGCTCTGACGGCGAATCGGCATCTCAGCCCTCTTCCGTTGGAGCAACCTCCACCGGTTCCGGTTCGTCCTCTTCGGCGCCTGCTGCATCCTCGAGGTCTTCCGCTTCAGAACCGCCGTCATCCAGGTCTTCTGTGCCGTCCTCGGAGTCGTTTGCATCCTCCGTGCTCCGGTCTTCCGGCAGAGCCGTCTCGCCCTCAGCGGTTACCAGAGTGCTCTGCTCTCCTGCGTCGACGTCATCGAGTGCATCCAGTAGCTCTTCGTCGACGGCTGCGTCGCTCATGTCGATGCGCACATCCTTGGGAGTAATCTCCTGGTGCCGGTACACCGAGGGTGTATCGGGGAGGTTCATCGAGAAGCTGATGAGTTCGTTCAACTCGGCGAGCTGATCCTTGTGGGACTTTCCGTAGAAGCGGCGCATGAACTCCTGCCGTTGAAGCATCTTGATCCTGTAGACCTCCTGAAGGTCTTCGGGACTGTCGATTACGTGCGGGGTCAGGAAGATCAGCAGATTTGTCTTTCGTTTTGTCTTCGCCTTGTTACGGAAGAAGAATCCGATGAGTGGAATATCACCCAGGATCGGCACCTTGCTCTCACTCTCGGTTTCGACCTCCTGCATCAGGCCACCGATGACGATGGTCTGGTTGGAGCGAACCATGACGTGAGTCTCTGCCGAGCGCTTGGTGGTGGTCGGGCCACCACTGCTCAGGACGTCAGCGGTGGAGCCCTCCTTGACCTCGGAGATCTCCTGGTAGACGTCCATGGTGACGTAGTCGCTCTCGTTGATCTGCGGGGTGATACGCAAGATGATTCCCACGTCCTCGCGAGAGAAGGAGATCGAAGGGAAGCCGCCGAAGCCACCGGCAGCACCGGCAGCACCGGCGAGAGCTCCGAGCGAGCCGCCGGTGGGAAAGGGGACGGTCTCTCCGATCTCGATGGTGGCCTCTTCGTTGTCGAGGGTCAGAATGTTGGGAGAGGACAGCACGTTCGTTGAGCTGTCTTCTTGTAAGGCGCGCAGCACCAGGCCGAAGGCCGGAATGTCGAAGCCTCCTTCGATTCCGGGGAGAGGTACGTTGATGGACTGCCCGAAGATACCCAGAGCGAGGCCACCCAGGAGTGAGCCATCGAGGAGCGCTGTTCCCAGGTTGACCGATTGGCTACCCCTGGCTCCGAGAATGTTGATGCCGCCTTCGCCCTCGCCTGGCCTGCCTCCGTGCCAGCTGGCTCCCGTGTCGCGGCGGTCCGAGTCCGAGACCTCCATGATCACGGTCTCGACGAAGACCTGCTTTCTGGGGATGTCGAGAAGATCAATTACCTTGCGCAGTCGCCGGTAGTCATCGCGTGAGGCAGTCACGACCAGGGCATTGGTGGCGGAATCGTGGGTGATCCGTACCTCATCTTGGAAGTTTCCTCCCAAAGAGCCCGGCTTGCCGCCCCGTGTCGTCCCGCTCTCTTTGCCCTTCTTGTTCTTGTTCTTGCGCTGTGTTGCTCGTTGATTGCTCTGCTGAATGAGTGAGTTCAGGGTTTGACTCAGCTCTTCGGCCTTCGCGTGTTCGAGGTACACGACCTGGATGTCGCTGGCCGAGAAGGGGTCGGTCTCGTAGTCGAGCTGCGCAATAAGATCCTGAATCTCAAGCAGCGACTTTTCGGTGGCGAGCACGATGATGGAGTTGGTGCGTTCGTCGGCGAGCATCTTGCCGATGAAGGAGGTCTCCTGCCCTACGGAGGTAGCGGATGCCTTCTTCGCAGCCGCCTTCTTGCCCTTCTTCTTGTTGCGTCGTTTTTTCTTTGTCGGCTTTGGAGCGGGCGCAGAGGCCGCTTCGCCATACAGTTCGCGGATGATCTCGACGATGGCCGAAGCCTCAGCATGTTCGATCTGGAAGATCTCCATCTTCTGCTGAGGTGCTGAGATGTCTAGCTCGTTAATCAACTCGACGATGCGCCGGATGTTGTTGGCTGAGTCGGTGAGGATCAGGGTGTTGCTTGGCGCGTACGCGAGCAGGTCTCCGGCGCTGGATACCCACTTCTGAATAACCTTACTGATCTCGTCGACGGAGATGTTCTCGACCTGGATGAGCCGGGTGATCAGGTTTGCGCTTCGTGGTGTGTAGGCGCCCTTGTACAACTCAAGGGGCTCCGTCTTGGCGGCTGCGGCGGTGAGGATGCGGGTGAGCATCGGCTTGCCTTTGAACTTGCCTTTACTGAAGCGTGCCTCGACCACGGTGGTGAATCCAGCTGAATCCAAGGCG
The DNA here is from genome assembly GCA_964512375.1 of uncultured Rickettsiales bacterium. Taxonomy (GTDB): domain Bacteria; phylum Myxococcota_A; class UBA796; order UBA9615; family UBA9615; genus UBA6601. Next base: position 4,188 of record CAZEIY010000266.1, read on the forward strand.
GCCAGGAAGGCCTCGTACGCTTCGTCAATGGACACCGGCTTCGGCGCGATGATGGTGACCTTTCCAGCGATCTTCGGATCGATGAGGAAGTTGCGACCCGTCTTCTCTGCAAAGTCCTTGATGACGTCTTTGATCTCCGCGTTGTCATAGTCGATGTGGATGAGGACGTTGGCATCGAAGGGCGGAAGGGTCTTTCGCGGTTGGGCGCCAGCCTTCATTCCACCAGCGCTGGATGTCGTCGA
>CAZEIY010000266.1:4439-6135 GCA_964512375.1 uncultured Rickettsiales bacterium
CTCCTGCAGCTTTCGCCTTTGCTCTGGTCGCCGGTGTGAGGGCTGGGCTGACGGTCGCCGATCTCAACTTAGGTAGCTTGACCTTGCCCTTGTCTGCGCTTGCGGCAACGCCATCGTCAGTGCTGTCGGTCTGTTCGGCTTCTTCGGCGGCGGCCTGTCCGGCGAAGAGGAGCAGGGCGAGCATGTAGCCCAGCGTGTGAAGTGTTCGTAGCTTCATTGGATGTCGTACTCCATGGTCATGGGCTCGCCGTTCCGCAGGATATCCAGGCGGAAACTCTTCTCGGTCTGGAGCTTCGAGTAGATCTCCAGGGCCTTCTGTGTGTTGGAAAGATCGAAGTTGTTGACGCCGGTGAGTACGTCGTTGTTCTTGACGCCCATTTTCCGCAGCGCGCTGTTGCGACGAATGGAGAAGACCTTGAAGCCATTGGTTGCACCATCTTGGAAGTTGGGAACGACCCTGGCCTCGCGGCTGAGTTTGTCGAGGTTGCCGAGCGCGTAGTCCACTTCGCTCTGGTCGATGGTGTATTTGCTGTCAGAGACCTTGCGAATGCCGGTCCATTTGTGTCGGCCGCCCTTCTTCTTCTTCTTCTTCTTCTTCTTGTCGGGCTTACTCTTGGCTTTCTTTGCCCTGGGCGCCGGACCGCCGGCGTCGATGTATTCCATTGAGCCCTCGCGCAGGACAATGAGGCGGGCGGGGTGGTGCTTCCCGTCTTCGCTGAGGTAGGGACGCTGAATATCGTGCACGACTGCTGTCAGGATCGGATCGCCAATTCGGTAGACCTGCACCTGTCCCGCCCCGACCGACGCGAGGGCAGTGGACCAGGACGAGGGGCTGGCCACTGCGACGGCGATCAGCGTGACCTCGAGCTCGGACTTACGTAGCTCATCCCCTTCGTTGGTATCCCCAGCAGCAGCAGCGCTCTCAGGACTGGCGGTGGAGTCGAAGATGTTGCGCTTCAGAATGGGGTCCAGGAAGTAGCTGAGCTTGCTTACCGCCGCTCTGTTGACCAGGGGGGGCTTTCCTCTGCTACTGAGTTCCTTTGCAGAGGAATGCCTCTCTGTTTCGCCCGAGTCGGCGTCGTCGTGGGTGGAAACACTGGCTGCCGCGAGTCGAGCGGGGTCGACGGCCAGGAGTTTCGAGAACAACGCGTTGATCCCAAGAGCCAGACCCAGGGCAAAGACGGTGAGAATGAGGAGCCGAGTGGCCCACGGTGGCATTCGCTTCAACACAGTAAGGGCTCCGAGGAGCAAGAAGCATGCCGAGGACCCCAGCTCCCTTGGAGGCCCCTACAGGTCACCCCCTAAATCAAGAGCAGTATACCTTTCTCAGGCTAGTTGGTACGGTTGGTTTCGGTGGAGGGCCAGACGGATGGGGGGGGCTCCGTATGGCCAGGTCTCGACATTGTGGCAATCGGGCTCTTTGGGAAGGGTCACGAGTGACAAATTGTCACTGAGTAGTTGAACTGGGCTTGAATCAGTCCCCTCTGTCACGAGTGGCTACCTGTGGTGGGGCACGTAGAGGCTTGAGCCTCGTGTTGCCGACTTGTGAACAAGCTGTGTCTTCGCCTGGATCCGCTTGGTGGATCACATTCTCCTCCCTATAAGCCGCCTACCGGGTCCGCTCATGGGGGTTGTCCCGCGTTCATCTCACTGAACTGGAGACGAAGAAATGTCCGCACTCAACCGAGTTGTCCGT
>CAZEIY010000267.1:0-1804 GCA_964512375.1 uncultured Rickettsiales bacterium
ACACCCGCCTGTTTCTCCGGTTTTCCACTCTGCTCAGCCCCCCAACTGCTCGAGACGCTTGGCGACCTCTCCATCTCGATATCCGGGGCTCAACTGAGTGAGCTTGCGGTACAGACTTTGAGCCGATCGGTTCTTGCCGACCGCCTCATAGGTGAGGGCAAGCTCGTACAGCACTCGCAAGATCAAGTCCTGATCTGCGGGATCCATGGACAGTAACCGCCGAAATGTCGCGACCGCCGCCTTGAAGTCGCGCAGCCTACGCTGCGCAGTACCCATCAACTCAAGCGCTCGGTGCTCTTCTTGGCCCGCATCCACCGCTCGCTGAAGTTCTGCAACAGCATCCACGTAGGCTCCGCTGTCGAAGTAGCGCTTACCCAGGTCGAAGGCGCTGGGGGCACCGTCCTCATCATCGTCCAGGTCATCGAGATCCATTAGATCCGAGATCAAAACCCGATCCGACACCAATATCATCGAGATTGACCGCGGCGTCTTCATCTGGGAACGCCCCCGACTCCTCGAGCGGTTCATCCACCGTAGGTGACAAGTCCTCCTCATGAACAATGGCGGGTGCTCCCTCCATCTCATCAGCGAGGCGCTGTAATTCCTCGTCATCGAAGTCGAAATCACCAAAGCCATCGCCACCCGACTCAGCAACTGCGGCGTCCTCAGTAATGGGATCTAGCCCTGCACTTGCATCAGCCAGCTCACCTGAGTCAGTGGAAGGGCCCTCTTCCTCGTCGAACTCACTACGAAGTTGATGGAAGAGACCGGTGTCGATTTCCTCGAGAGCGTCATCAGCGATGGAGAGGACAGGAACCGACATGTCGGTAGCTGAGCCTGAGACCACCGAAACAGCTGGAAGTTCCACCTCCGTATCCAAACCATTCTCGATAGCGGCAAGGGCTGAAGGCGCCTCATCATCCCCTTCATCAATGGGCTCGACGACCAAATCTGCCAATCCCATGTCCTCTTCGAGTGGCTCGGGATCACCGACGTACTCGCCCATAGCATCCTCGAAAGCCTGCAGCTTCTCGACCGCCACTTCATCCTCGGCATCAAGATCGACAACGCGAGCGAGGCTGTCCCGAGCAACACGGTAGTCGCCCTTGTCCATGGCAATCTCGTACATGGCAGTCAGTCCGCCCTTAGCTCGTTCGACTTCCTCGGTTGCCAGAGAGAGCGCCACGAGGTGACGCTGGAGGGCGAAGCAGCCCGCAAACTGCGCGATACCCTTCTCGACCGAACTGAGCGCCCGCTCCGACATGCCATATTCGCGATATACATCGACCTCAAAGACCGCCCGCTGTGTCGGCTCGTCGAGTTCACTGCCGTCATCGAGTAGCAGCCCGGCCAACAGCGGATGATCCTCGACCCGAATCCTGTTGCCTGAACTCTCGAGATTAGACCCACTCTCTGGGGCGATCTCTGCAATCCGATCAAAGACCTGATTCTTGTAGTCCTCGAAACCGACGCTCTCGTAGATCCTGGCGAGCTCCTTGAGGATCGCGACCGCCTTGTCCTGCTGGCCGAGATCCACGAAAGTATCCGCCAGGAGATTAAGGGTCTCTGTGTCTTGCGAGTCGACCTTGAAGGCCTCCTGCAGCTTCTCAAGCGCCTTCTTCGGCTGGCCTCGGTCGAGGTACAGATCGGCCAGCTTGCGGGTCAACTCGAGATCCTCGGAATGAAACTTGTGCATCCCCTCGTACGCTCGCAGCAGGGCATCACTCGTACCCTTCGGAGCCAGTCGATTGGCCAGCTGCTTCCACACCTCGAACGCAGCCTGCGGATCAGCGTCCTGCAGGCA
>CAZEIY010000267.1:1814-6107 GCA_964512375.1 uncultured Rickettsiales bacterium
AGCTCGGCCAGCTTCTCGGCATACTCCAGGCTCTCGGGCAGGATGGCTGACAGCTTCTGGTAGATCTTGACCCGATCCTTCGTGGTGCCCTTTGCCTCATAGTGCTCGGCAACAACGTTGAAGTGATCCATCGCATCTGAGAGGTGTGCCAGCTGCTGATAGACCTCGCCCAACGCCAGGTGATGAGCCATCTCATCGGGCTCGATGCGGATCATCTGCTTGTAGATGGACACGGCTTTGGGGAAGAAACCACCGTGGGCATACGTCTCCGCGACCACGGTAAATTCCTTCATTGCTTCCGTATTTCGCCCCTGGCGAGCCAATAACTCGGCGATCTTCTGACGAGTTCGGAGATCCTTAGGGTCGTCCTTGACCACAGAGACCAACTCGCGAAGGGCGCGATCGATATTGTTCTTCTGAAGATACTGCTGCGCCTTTGCCAGCGCTTTAGCCTTGTTCCGAGACACCACTTCGTTCCTTACCAAGACGACCAGACGCCGCCAATGTGGAGCGCCGACCGCTTAGTCTACTGGCTCGAAGGAGAGAAGTCTTTTACTACTGCCCTAGGAATCGAGCGATGTAACCGGTATCAATCGTGCCGGACAGAAACTCTTCGTCACGAAGGACCTTCTGATGGAAGGGAACCGTGGTCTTTACGCCCTCGACTACATACTCGTCGAGGGCCCAGCGCATACGACGTATGGCCTCATCTCGATCTGCGCCCCAGGTGATTAGCTTGGCCAGTAAGGAGTCGTAGAAGGGGAGGATCTTGGCTCGATCGTGGACCCAGGAGTCCACACGCACCCCATATCCGCCGGGCTCGTGATAGCCGGTAATCTCGCCGGGTGATGGAGCGAAGGTCTCAGGATCTTCTGCGTTGATACGGCACTCAATGGCGTGACCATTGAACTGGATGTCGTCTTGTGTGAAAGGAAGCTTCTCGCCAGCAGCAGACCGAATCATCGTCTTCACCAGATCAACGCCGGTGATCATCTCGGTAATTGGGTGCTCTACCTGGATGCGGGTGTTCATCTCGATGAAGTAGAAGTTACGATCAGCGTCAGCGAGGAACTCGATCGTGCCAGCGGAGCTGTAGCCAATGGCCTTGGCGGCGTCGACTGCTGCTTTGCCCAGAGCTTCTCGCATCTCGGGAGTAACCAGCGGTGAGGGAGCCTCCTCAAGGACCTTCTGGTGGCGACGCTGCAAGGAACACTCACGCTCACCGAAGTGCACCACATTACCGTACGCGTCGCCCATGACCTGCACCTCGATGTGGCGAGGACGGACCACCATCTTCTCGAGATACAGATCTCCGTTTCCGAAGCAGGCCTGGGCCTCGCTGCGGGCAACAGTGAAAGCTGCGCTCAAATCGTGCCGGTCCAGGGCGATGCGCATGCCCTTGCCACCCCCCCCTGCAGTCGCCTTGAGGAGTACGGGATAGCCGACCTCCTCAGCACACTTCGCGGCCTCTTCGACGGTATGGAGAATCCCATCGGAGCCCGGAACCAGAGGGATTCCAGCGTCTTTCACGGTGGCCTTGGCGGTGGCCTTGTCACCCATTTGCTCGATCTGCTCGGGCGTGGGACCAATGAAAGTCACCCCCAACCGCGCACAGTCGCGAGCGAATTCGGCATTCTCGGCAAGGAATCCATAGCCTGGGTGAACGGCATCAGCCCCACTCAGCTCGATGGCTGACATGACCGCAGGCAGGTGAAGATACGACGCCGTAGCCTGGGGAGGGCCGATGCAGATCGAGTGATCTGCGAAACGCACGTGCAGGGAGTTGGCATCTGCAGTGGAGTGCACAGTAACCGTCTCGATGTCCAACTCTTTGCAGGCGCGGATCACGCGGAGCGCAATTTCACCTCGATTGGCAATCAGGACCTTCTTGAACACGACTGGTACCCCGGGGTGAAGATCAGGGCTCGATAACGAACAGCGCCTGGTCGTACTCGACGGCCTGGGCATTCTCGACGAGGATCTTCTTCACCGTCCCGCTGATGTCAGCCTCGATCTCATTCATAAGCTTCATGGCTTCCACGATGCAGAGCGTCTGACCTGCCTCAACCCGCTGGCCCACCTCTGTGAACGGAGCAGACTCGGGCGAAGGCGCCCGGTAGAAGGTGCCTACGAATGGAGACGGAACGACGTGCCCGGACTCTGGAGCAGCGGCAGCGACACCACCACCCGCGGCAGCAACTGGACCAGCCATCGCCGCCGGAGCCATGCTGGCAACCATCGGGGCGCTTGCAGCTCCCCGCTTGATACCAAGCCGAAGGTTCTCGTCCTCATACTCGAACTCACGAATATCGGTGTCCTCGAGTAACTCCAGAACTGCCTTGATCTCATCCATCTTCATTTTGCTGCTAACTCCGCAGAAGCGAGGCCAATCGACTCAAGACCGACGGGCCCGAACACTCGCGATCGCTCCGTCCATGGCTAAGAGGTAGGAATCCATCCCAAAGCCTGTCACCTGGCCGACAACCACCGGCGCGATCAGTGATACGTGACGAAACTCTTCGCGAGCCGCCACGTTAGACAGATGGACTTCTATCACAGGCAGGCCCGAAGCGACAACGGCATCCCGGAGGCTCACTGATGTGTGGGTCAGTCCGCCCGCGTTGAGGAGCACGACGTCAGCTGCTCCTGCCCCCGCCTCATGCAGTTCATCGATGAGCTCACCCTCGTGGTTGGACTGCCTACAGCGCACCTCCACGCCCCGCTGTTCCGCCCTACGTGCGAGGGCTTCGTCGAGTTCACGCAAGGTAAAAGACCCATAGATCTCGGGCTCACGGGTGCCCAGCAGGTTCAAGTTGGGCCCATGTAGGACCAACACCCGAATTGACGAGTCCACTTCAGACAATCAGAGACAAGAGAGAAGCTGCAAACCAGATACCTCTGCCTCAGGCCGCGGGACCCAGCTTGACCGTGAGCGTATCCACCCCAATAGAGATGAGTATACCGCTCTCCTTGGCCTGACCCGTCTCGTCGGTAGGCATCTCTTCAATGAAGACCCACACCGTCGACAGACCATTGGAGTTCGTCCAGCCCTGGTAGTAGGTTGGCCGATAGTCACCATCGAATGCGCCGGAGAACTCTGCGAAGACGTCGCCACGCTCGGCTAGGTACTGCCAACGGTCCGTCTCAGGCAGCTCAACCGCCTCGAGCACTTCCTGGGGAAGTAGATAGATCTTGCTGAAGCCCGACGAGTACCAGATCTTCACGTTGTTCAAGGGGCTGTTGTAGCGAGTGTCACGGACCATAATGTTGAGAGGAAGGACCACCGGAGGATCGTTCTCACAGCCGGCGGTCTGCGGCGCACCCGAAAGGGGATCGAGCCGGCAAGCCTGCCAGGAGATACTGATGTCCTCCACGTCGGCAATCTCAGCATAGGGCGGAGCATCCCATGGCCCAGAATCACAACCGGTAGCAAAGCCCAGCAAAGGCACAGCAATCAACAACCCAAACAACCGACTCATGTCACTCTCCTCGTCCTACGAGAACCCCTGCCGATACCAACAGGTTCAACGTCTCGTCCAACTCAGCCAGAGGCAACACATACTGCCGCGGCTGACACACGTTTTCCAATAATACCCAGGCGATACCTGATTCGACCAGCTTCTTGTCCCTTTCCATGGCACGCCGCAAGGCCGATAGAGCCATCGGTGGAGCCGAAAAAGGGAGCCCCAGGGAGGTCAGAAGTGACCGCAGTCGATCGGCCAACTCAGGAGGAGAGTGACCCAGCGACGCGCCCAACTCAGCAGCTGCCACCATACCGATAGCCACCGCTTCTCCATGCAGCAAGTGCCCAAAACCACCCGCTGCCTCCAGAGCGTGCGCCACTGTATGACCAAAGTTGAGCACTCTCCGCGCGCCGTTCTCACGCTCATCAGCGGCGACGATCTGAGCCTTGAACCGACAGCAACGCCAGATGACCTCGGCCACCAGCTCGGGCTCCCGAGTGAGAAGGGCATCACTTCGTGTTTCCAGCAACTCAAGCAGCTCTTCATCGCCGAGAAAGGCGCTCTTCACCACTTCGCCCAGGCCGGCTCTCCATTGCCGATCGTCGAGGGTGTCCAGGAAGTCCAGGTCTGACCACACGAGCGCTGGCTGATGAAAAGCGCCGAGCAGATTCTTGCCGCTGCGGTGATTCACACCAACCTTGCCACCCACACAGCTGTCCACCATCGCGAGTACAGTCGTAGGTAGCTGAACGAAGGGCACACCTCGCAAGCAGAGCGACGCAACCAGACCCGCCATGTCGGGTCAGGCGTCGTCTTTCCATTAAAAACC
>CAZEIY010000268.1:0-1965 GCA_964512375.1 uncultured Rickettsiales bacterium
ATCGAAGAACTGGGCGGCCGAGAGGTGGAGGGAACCGTATTGGTCCGTCGTGTGGTCGGCATCGCCGCCGGCGTGCTTAATCGAGTGCAGGCGCCCCAGGGCGTGTTCGTCAGGAAAGCGGACGGATGGAGTTCGACGAGTGGCGGTGCGCCTCGGCTGGCGGGGGGAGCTGGGGTCGCGGTGCGCGGCATCACTGGGAACAAGAAGCGCCTGAAGGGCACCACGTACCGAGTAGAGAAGCACCTCCCTGAGATCTCTGCACTCATCGATGCCGAGCAATTCGACGTGATCTCGGCGCCTGACGCTGAGCTGGTAGTGGTCCGGGGGGTTGCTGGCTCCGGCAAGACGACTGTTGCCCTCCATCGTCTCGCGTTTCTCAACTATCGCGACCCAGGACGCTTCCGCGCCGATCGGATGCTTGTCATTGTCTGGGGGGATGCACTGCGGCGCTTCATCTCGCGGCTGCTGCCTGCCCTGGGAGTTCACTCCACCCCCGTGCGTACGTACGGCTACTGGGCCCGAGGACTTCGGAATCGACTCTTCTCCTTCCTTCCTAGTAAGAGTGGTGATGGGACGCCCGCTATCGTTACTCGCTTGAAGCTGCATCCCGCTCTTCTGTCGATCTTGAGCGACTACGTTGACCGAACTCCTGGCCCGCGAACCGCTCGCCAGGCGGTCGAGGATTGGATGCTGGTGATGAGTGACGAGCGCCTCCTTCGAGATGGCCTCGATCGTTGGGCACCTGGTGCTTTCAGCCAGGCACAACTGCAGCGGGCGCTGCGCTGGACCTCCCAGCAGGTGGGGCAGCTAGTTGACTACCTCGACCCCGAGGACAGTGAGCCCGACACCGACGAGAGCGGCAAGATCATCGCCCGGGACACGCGCTTCCTCGACGCCGAGGACGATCCATTGCTGCTGCGTCTGTACCAACTTCGGGTCGGACCCATCCCCAGCAAGAGCCGCCGTCACAAGCCCCTGCGTTATCAGCACATTGTCGTCGATGAGGTTCAGGACCTCTCGCCTCTTGAGGTGCAGGTGCTCATGGACTGTCTGGACGACAAGAATTCCATGACCCTCTCAGGAGACACTCAGCAGCACGTTCTGCAGGAGGCTGGGTTTACGAATTGGGAGGAGTTCTTCGGACATCTCGGAGTGAAGGGCGCAGCGGTAAATACGCTGAAGGTCGCCTATCGGTCGACGCTGCCGATCGTACGGTTCTCGCGAGCGGTGTTGGGAGATCTGGTCGAGGATGAAGAACCGGAGGTGAGTCGGAGTGGGGCTGAGGTCGAGGTGCTTAGCTTTCAGGACCACGGTGAGTGCATTGTCTTTCTCGCTGACTCGCTGCGGGCCCTCGTAGAGGCCGAGCCGACCGCCAATGTGGCGCTGCTGGCGCGCACCCCGGAGACTGCCGAGATGTACTGGGCGGGCCTCAGCCGGGCTGATCTCCCCAGGCTCGAGCGGATTCGAGATCAGGAGTTCTCATTTGAACCGGGAATTGAGGTGACCGACGTGGCCCAGGCCAAGGGGCTTGAATTTGACTACGTCGTACTCCTCGATGTCAGTGAGACCGCCTGGCCACGTACCGATGCAGGACGGCGCCTGCTTCATGTGGGCGCTACCCGCGCTGCGCACCAGCTCTGGGTCACCTGTGTGGGTAAGCCCTCGCCGTTGCTTCCCGTCACGAACGGCTGAGTAGCAGCGCGACCTTTGAGAGCGCCCTGAGATCGTGTACTTCTCCCTCGAGACGAGGGATGCGAGCCAGCGGTAGACCGGCGCCGCAGTGGCGGTGCAGCTCGTTGATACTGCGCTCGTTGACCTCACGCTGCCTCAGAGAGCTGCGGTAGCTCATCCACATGGACTCGACGAGGGCATCTCGGCCGTCCCCATCGGAGCGAGAGAATCCTGCATCGAAGGGACTCTCGGTCACCTTGCCTGGGGGGATCGGGCCCATGCTGTGGGTGCGGT
>CAZEIY010000268.1:1975-5768 GCA_964512375.1 uncultured Rickettsiales bacterium
CATGGCGCGGACCTCGATGCCGCTCTCGCCGAGCCTACGGTGAAAGTAGAGGGCCTCGTCCAGGCTATGGCGGTCGGTCGACGCAACAAGCACGAAGGCAGTGTCGGTGCCGCTCAGCAAGTCCATCACTTCGCCAGCACGAGAGCGCATGCCGTCGAGTAGTCCCGAGAATGAGCTGATGAATTCTGAGATACCCGAGAGGGCGTCGGAGCCGACGAAGCGCTCAAATATTGAGAACATGGCCTGTTGGCCGCGTCCAAAGAGCAGAGATCCCGCTCGAGCAGCCGAGTAGCCACCTTTGCTGGGGGCGATCCACTTGATGATGCTGTCTTGGAGGATGCCCATCATGCGCTGGGGGGCTTCCAGGAAGTCCAGGGCATTGCGGGTGGGTGGCGTGTCCAGCACCACGAGGTCATAGCGCTCACTGAGCACCACCTCGAGCAGCTTCTCCATCGCCATGTATTCCTGCGAACCAGCGAGAGATCCTGCCGCTCGTTGATAGTAGCGATTGGAGAGAATGCGATCGCGGCTGTCCTCATTGGGTGCGAATCGATGCACCACGCCATCCCAGGTGGACTTTGCGTCCAGCATCATCGCGTGCAGCGTGGCGCCCTCAGGAAGCATCGCTTCGTTGCCTGGGAGTCCGGTGAGGGAGATGGGGGTAGCCTCGCCGAGCTGCTCGTCGATGCCGAGAGAACTCGCCAGTCGCCGGGCTGGATCGATGGTCATTACCAGCACCCGTCGTCCTGCACGTGCTGCTGCCAGCGCAAGTGATGCGGAGATGGTGGTCTTGCCTACCCCGCCGGTACCGCAGACCACCACCACCTTGCGATCGGTGAGGGCGACGCCGAGGGGCGTTGAGCTCTCGAGGGGGGTCATTGCTGCCATTCCTCGATGAGTGCGCCGAGCTCGCGGAGCTCATCGACGCCCAGATGCCCGTCGATTCGGGGCAACTCGAGGACGGGCAAGCGGCTCTCAGAGCGCAGACGGTCGATATAGGAATCGGACATGGCTCGCTGCCGTCGTCTCTCTTTGCCGTGCTCTGCTGCCGCCGCCGCATGCCCTCCCTGTGCCGCAGCTTCAGCGGTCAACTCGCTCCACCACGCATCGATGTCCTCGTCGTCAGCGAGGGCGGGAACCACGGCATTGACGATGATCCCGGAGAGGGCAATGTTCAGGTCTGCGCGCAGGCTACTGACGGACTCCAGCGTCTCGGCTACGGGCATCTCTTCAGGGAGGGTAACGAGCAACACGGCGCTCTTGCTGTGGTCTTCCAGCATGCCGTTGATCATGGCGGAGTTGTTGTAGAGGGGGCCGGCGCCGGTGACATCCATCATCGTTCGGGCCGCTCTCAGGAGTGCGAGACCGTGCCCTGTTGCGGGGCAGTCGACAAGTATGAGGTCGTATCGATAGGGGCCTTCGGAGTCGGGGCCGTAGCTGCCGTCGGCGCGCTGCCACTCGAGGTCCATGACTTTCCCCACCGAGCACAGATCACTCAGGCCCAGGATTCCGTTCATGAAGGGCTCGATGTAGCGGTTTCTAAAGACCAGGTCGTAGAGCTTTCGGAAGCGTAGTGTTCGTACCAGGTATTCCTCGGTGGCCTTATCCGGGCTGATTGAGATCGCGTCAATTCCCTCTGCTATCCGTTTCGTGGGATAGCCGACTGGGGGGCAGCCCAGAAAGGTGGACATGCTCTCAGCACCGTTCATTTCAGCGATACAGACTCGCTTCTGCTGGGTTGCTGCTGCCAGCGCCAGTGCCGCAGTCACCGCCGACTTGCCAACCCCTCCCTTACCGACGACAAAGAGCACCCGCTGCTCGCCAGGTACCGGCGGGTTGGTGAAAAGGGAGTGGGTGCGGCGACCTGCCATGAAGGGTCCTTATATCAGTCTGCAGCAGTGTCTCTGTTAGAAGCTTCGCGGCCCTCGTCTGGCAGGCAATGATCCAATGCACTGTTGACCTTGGGTCCCAGTCCCCGATATGTAGCGTCAACAGGAGATCTTGATGCCTATATATGAGTACGTCTGCAAGGCCTGCGCCGCGGAGTTCGAGAAGATCATAGGCTTCTCGGATCCAGCGCCCTCCTGTCCGGCGTGCGAGGGGGCAGTCGAGAAGAAGATCTCCCTCTCGGCGTTCCACCTCAAGGGTGGCGGCTGGTACTCGGACGCCTATTCAGGCAAGGACAACCGCAGCCCTGGGTCCTCGTCGGCCACATCTTCAGACTCCTCGTCGACCTCGTCGTCGGACTCGGGGTCCTCGTCGACCTCATCTTCAGACTCCTCGTCGACCTCGTCGTCGGACTCGGGGTCCTCGTCGGCCACATCTTCAGACTCCTCGTCGACCTCGTCGTCCTCTTCCTCATCGGGAGGTGACTCGTGATTCTCGACGGCAAGGCTCTCTCTCGTCGCCTGCAGGATGGCATGGCGGAGGAGAGTGCGATGTTCCTCGAGGAGCACGGTTATCGTCCCTGCCTTGCCACTGTGCTGGTTGGTGACGACCCCGCGTCGGCGGTCTATGTACGCAGCAAGGGGCGAGCTTGCGAGCGCTTGGGCTTCGTATCTAGGCAGCACACTCTCTCGGCTTCGACCGGGCAGCACGAGCTGATAGCCTTGGTGGAGCAGCTCAATGCCGACGATTCAGTCCACGGCATCCTGGTGCAGATGCCGTTGCCCCCCGCTTTGGATTCGCAGGTGGTGCTCGAAGCGATTGACCCCCACAAGGACGTCGATGGCTTTCATCCCGACAATGTAGGCCTGCTGGCGCTTAAGCGTCCGCGCTTCATCTCGTGCACACCGCGGGGAATCATGGCCCTGCTAGCAGAGAGCGGAGTCGATCCGTCCGGGCGCCGAGTCACGGTGGTTGGTCGTTCCGCCATCGTTGGCCTGCCGGTGGCCCTCCTCTTGTTGCACGCAAATGCAACGTTGCGGGTGGTGCACTCACGCACTTCGCGCGATGACCTCAAGGCTGCGGTTGAAGAGGCCGAGATCCTGGTAGTGGCTGTTGGACGGCCTGGCTTTGTCCCTGGCGAGTGGGTACGCGAGGGCGCCGTGGTCATCGATGTGGGCATCAATCGCCTTCCACCAGAACGCGAGGGTGAGCGTGGGAAGCTGGTCGGTGATGTGGAATTTTCGTCTGCTGTAGAGCGGGCGGCTGCGATCACTCCGGTACCTGGCGGTGTCGGGCCCATGACCATCAGCATGCTCATGCGGAACACACTGGATGCTGCACGCATGCAGTCAACGGGCTGATTGCCGCAGGTGAGCGGCGCGACGGAGAGATCCATGGCCACAAACGAATCGACTGAGTTGAGACGCACGCCCCTTTTCGAGGTGCATCGGGCCGCCGGCGCGAGGCTGGTGCCCTTTGCCGGTTGGGAGATGCCGGTCCAGTACACGGGCATCCTCGCCGAGCACCGCGCTGTGCGCGAGCACGCCGGCCTCTTCGATGTAAGTCACATGGGTGAGTTCCTCGTCGAAGGCCCGGGAGCCTTGAGCTTCCTGCAGAAGATGACGTCGAATGACATCTCGAGAATCGACGTGGGCCAGGCCCAGTACAACGTCGCCTGCTTGCCGAGCGGGGGTATTGTCGATGACTTGCTGGTCTATCGCCGCGCGGAGGATCGCTACCTGGTCTGCGTCAATGCTGGTCGTCTCAAGGAAGACTGGCAGTGGTTCAGTGAGAACCACTCGGCGGCGGACAACTGTAGCCTGGTGGATGCTTCGAATGAGTTCGCCCAGCTTGCGGTGCAGGGCCCTCTGGCAGCGCAGATCCTGCAGAGCATGACGTCAGTCGA
>CAZEIY010000268.1:5778-6068 GCA_964512375.1 uncultured Rickettsiales bacterium
CCTCAGCGCCGTCAAGACGTACCGATTTACCGAAGGCGTACTTGGCGGCGTGCAGTGCATCATTGCTCGTACCGGCTACACCGGTGAGGATGGCTTTGAGTTGTTCGTCGCTCCAGGGGAGGCGGCCGCACTGTGGGCTGACGTTCTCGCTGCCGGGCAGCCGGTCGGCCTGGTGCCCGTGGGCCTGGGCGCTCGCTCTACCTTGCGGCTGGAGATGCAGTACTGCCTGTACGGAAATGACATCACCACCGAGACGACGCCGCTCGAGGCTCGTCTGGGTTGGATCACCA
>CAZEIY010000269.1:0-6062 GCA_964512375.1 uncultured Rickettsiales bacterium
CAGGAAGGGTGACTTGTAGAAGTTCCCTGCCCGATGAGGCCAGGGCGGCAGAAACCCGATCGCCATGGAGCGGTGCTACATTCCAATCAGACAGCAAGGCGATTGGCCCACTGCCGATCGTAGTGACCTCTTCCACCAACTCATCGAGACTGTCCCTACCGACGACGACGTCATATTCAAAGCCGGGGATCTCGACCTTGAGACGCCGCTCCTCGAGGACGGGCAGAGGATGTGCTGCGGAGGGACAGGACGCTTCTCTAACGAGGCCAGCGATTTCGGTCGCGACGGCGCCGGCATCACCCTCAGCAAGAACCCGGTGCGTGGCTTGCGCATAGATCGAATGCCGCTCGGCAAACAGGTCCTCGACCTCAGAAACGGAACCCCACATGGGTCGGCGCCCCGGAGCATCAAGTAGCCTCGCGCAGGCCGTAGCCAGGGAGACGTCCAAGTTGATCCAGGTGCACCTGCTCTTCAGCAGATCGCGATTTGTCGAATCAAGGACTGCTCCACCGCCCAGAGCCACTACCCGCCCACGAACGCTGAGAGCCTGGCGAAGGAGCCTTGACTCCATTGCGCGAAACGCAGCCTCACCGTGGCTGGCAAAAACCTGTTCGACGGGTAGCGCGAAAGCCGACTCGATCTCGGTGTCCAGATCGACAAAGGTTGCGCCAAGGAGCCTGGCGACTCGTTCCCCCACGGTGGTCTTGCCGGCGCCCATGAAGCCCGACAGGGCCAGGGTTCCGAGGTAACCAGTCATGTCTTCGGTCACCGCGGAGACAGGACGTCCCGCGGTGGTATCAGCCAGCACAGACAGCTACTGGACCGCTTTGATGATGGACGGCGTGATGAAGACCAGAAGCTCGCGACGCTCGCGGCGCTTGGAGGTAGTCTTGAAGAGCCAGCCTAGAATTGGAATGCGACCAAGCCCCGGGACGAAGGTCTTGGACAGCGATTCTTGATAGCTGTACACGCCACCGATGACGGTGGTGTCGCCGTCAGCGACCATGACCGTGGTCTTGGCCTCTTTGATCTGAATTGTCGGTAGTCCACGCACAGTCGCACCAAACTCGGGACGATTCTTCTGCAGAGTCACATCGAGGAAGATAGTGCCGTCCGCTGTGATCTGAGGGGTCACCTGCAAGAGCAAGACAGCCTCGATGAACTGCACATTGGTGCCGCGCAGGGACGCTGTCTCATAGGGAATCGAGGCACCATCACGAATCGTCGCCGACTTGTTGGTAACCGTCGTAATGGAAGGAGCAGAGATTACCTTGCCCGAGCCTGTGTTCTCTCCAGCAGTCAGGCGAGCGTCGAGATCAAACATGTTGGTGATCGAACCGAGGCTAAGCCCAAGTGTGCCGCCCGAGGCACCCGCGGGTAGGTCGACGACATAGTTCGGGCCACTGGTAAAGCTAGTCGGAGCGCCACCGACACTGGACTGGCCACCGGAAGAGTTCGATGCTGTCTGTCCACCAGAGACCCGCACGCTGTTCGGAAAGAACAGGCCAGTAGGAGCACCTGTGTCAGGACTGAAGTTCAGGTTGCCACCCCACTGGATGCCCAATGAGCGGGAGAAGCTCTGGTTGGCCTCAACAATGCGGGCCTCGATATGCACCTGCGGAGTGCGGGTGTCGATCGCCTTGACCAACGACCGAATCTGCGCGAGTTGAGTATCGATATCACGAATAATCAGGCTATTAGTGCGCTCGTCGTGGGTCACCGAGCCCCTCTTGCTGACCATGTTTTCAAGCTGCTCCATGACATCGTCGGCGCTCGCGTAGTTGAGCGGCAGGGTCAGGACACGCAAGGGCATCCCATCCTGCTCAGCCTGCTGCGCTGCAGCGGCATCCTCGCGCTCGCGACGAATCAGTTCGATCGGTGCGACACGCACGATGCTTCCGTACTGGGCCGCACCCAGCCCCTTGGCCTGGAGGATGGCAGCCAGGGCCTGATCCCATGGAACCTCATGAAGCTGCACCGTGACCGTCCCTGACACATCATCAGAGGTGACGATATTGAGCTTGCTGACCGCGCTAAGCAACCGGAAGAGGTTGTGGATGTTGGCGTTGACCAGATTGAGATTGATCGGGAATCCCTTCCACTGGTGGGTGGGATCGATCTGACCGAGAAACACGCCCGAGGTGCCGAACAGGCTGGACTGACGTGCCCGCGCCCGCTTGGACGGATCAAAGCTCCGCCCTCCCTCACCAATGAGCCGCTCCCTCGATGTGGCGCTCTCGATCGGGGCATCCTCATCCACCAGGGCATCGTCCTCAAGCACATCGTCGAAGCTCTCAGCCTGCTGAGGAGACTCATAGGCAGCACCAGCAACCGCCGGCGGAATCGGGAAGTCGATGATCAGCGCATTCTCGGCCTCAGACAGGGACGGGGTCACCGCCTGGCGCAAATCCACGACCACCTTCACCTCGTCACTGTTCTTACGAGAACGGAAGGCAGACACACCATCGACTGCCGAGGCAAAGCGACTGGTATCGATGCGGCGCTCAAGTCCCGAACCCAGTGAAGAGTTGCGTAGGGCAATGACGATTCGGCGATCCGTGGGGAAAGACGTCGTGTAGTCGAGACTGCTACTTCCAGTGATCACCAGCCGCGACGAACCCTCATCGAGCCTATTCTGGAAGTCGACTCCCCGGATCTGGTTTCCACCACGCACAAAGCGATGGTCTCCGGCAACCGATGACAGCTCGCCCGTGCGCGTCGTCCTAAGCTTGAGGCTGACATCGGACTCGCTGCTACCCGTCATCTTCTGGGCGAGCAGCGCATCGAGGTCCATCGACTCTTCCTCTTCCTCTTCCTCGATCTGGATTTCGGCAACTGGCTCCGCTGCAATGGTTCCAGCGATGGTGACGATCGGGTCCTCGGCTTCAGCATCCTCAATGAGCACGTCGTCCGGCTCCGAGTCATCCTCTGCTGTCCCAGATCCATCCTCATCAGCCGGACCAAAGATCTCCTCGTCCGTCGGGACATCGCCCATGGCCGCCGGGTCTACCGTCGCCTCGATGGCGTCCGCAATGACATCTGGTGCCTCCGCTTCAGCGGCCGTCCCACCCGCACGGAGGGTCACCACCAGCTCGCTCCCATTCACGACCCGGTCGTACTCCAGCATCGAGGTCATGAAGATCTGAAACTCGGTATTTACGCCGAGAGTGTCACTGCTCTCACTGATCTCGATCCGCTCAATAACCCCATTACCGACCCTGAGCACGGACTCGACATCCCCCATGGACATGCCGACACAGCTGATCACCAGAGTGGGAGGTTCGGTGATGGTGAAGTCGCCACAGTTGGGGCGGGCCGAAGCCTTCACCTTGAGGCTGATCGCCTCTCCACTTTCCTGCAGGTCCAGCGAGAGGAGCTTGGCGGATTCAGGCGACTCCTCAGCAAGAGCCGCAGGCGCGATGCACACCATCAACGCCGCAAGGAGCAGCGATGACAACAGGCATTGAGTTAGCGAGCGCAATGAGCAACTCATCGTTTCATCTCCCCAGGAGACGGACCACAACGGGGCCAGCCACCAACTAGTTCTTTTCCTTTTCGCCAGGATCAGGAAGCCGCATCGTAATCTCATTGATGATCAGCTCGTTCTCGATAGGATCTCGATATTCCTCGGTAATCACAATCTCTTCGGGCTTGATCTGGGTGACCTTGCCCCAGTTCTTGCCGATGAGGGTACCGATGTCCACGACGTGCCCGATACCATCAGGATCTTCGACGAGAGCCCGAGGCGCGCCGATATTCCAGACAATGCCACGCAGTCGATACTGGTCAATCTCATGGACCTGAAGGGGCCCCAGAGCGTCCTCACCGCTATCGACCACCACCATCCTGGAGATAAACGAACGGAACGGATCACGCTTGCCGACTGCATTGTACGAATAGCGGCCGGCGTGGGTCTCCTCGACCTCCACAACCACTTCTTCCACCACTTTGCGAGCCTCGGCAGGCTCCGCAGAGGGTCGGCCCTCGCTACCCACGCCAGCCTCCTCCCCGCCACCACCACAGCCCATCGGCATCAGCAACAGCACGGCAAGCGCACCCGGGAGAAAGAAGCGACAGATCATCGTCGTCGCCCTCGCCCGCCGCTGGCGCCCTTCTCGTCTTCGGTGAGGAAGCGGTACGTGACCGCAGTGCCCTCGATCGTCAGCATGACCTTGCCGCTGCGCTCTTCAGGATCACTGATGGAGATGTTCTTGACGTTCACGATGCGGTTGAGCTTTCCGATGCGGTCGAAGAACGTCGCTACCTCGTGAAAAGAACCTTCCACCTTTAGCTTGACCGGGACCTCTGCATAGAAGTCTCGAACGATCTCAGGCATCGGCTTGAACAACAGGAACTGCAGGCCGATCTTCTTTCCGATAGAAGAGATGCGCCGTACCAACTCAGGAATCTCACGGGAGTTGGGAAGCTCCTTTACGGCTTTCGCCAACTCCTCGTTGAGCTTGTTGACGCTGTTCTCCCACATCTCGCGGTTCTCAGCGATCTGTCGGTTCTCGGCCTCTTCGGCCTCAAGAGAACCGCGACGTGCAATTGCAGACTCAGTGTTCGTAACGGTAGGTCCGATCATCATGAAATAGAGAATCAGAAGAACGAGGATGTAGATACCCACGGCCCCGCCAAGCTTCTGGGCGCTGCTGAGCTCCTCGAGCTTATCGAACAGATCAGTAATCAATTGACGCTCTCCTCGTCGTCGATACCGGGAAGGGTCAGCACAGAGGTGAGTCGGAAGTCCTTGAGGTGAAGGTCGGTCGTCTCCTCGGTCTTCGCCGCCTGGATGGACACCAGGTAGACCTCTGTGAAGTACTGGCTCTCCTCAAGCCGACTCATGAAGGTAGCGATCACCTCGTTGTTGATGGAGATGCCCTCGATCGTTGCTTTGGAGTCAATCTGATCGATAGAGGTCAACCAGAGCTTCTCGGGTATACGCAGAGCGAGCTCATCGAGCATATGCACGGGGCCCGTCTTGTTCGCCTTAAGGGCGCGGATCACGCCGAGCTTCTGCTCCAACTGCGCCTGCTGCGCCTTGTACTCGTCGACCTCGCCGATCACTTTCTTCAAGTCGACGATCTGGCGTTCTAGACTGGAATTCGCCGACTCGACCTCGACCAACACCGAGCGCTTGCCCTGGTAAATGAACAGTCCGGCACCCAAGATCAGAACCAACCCCGTGATGAACAGGGTCAGCTGACGCTTGACCTCTTCTTTCTTCCGCTCCGCGCGGATCGGCAGAAGGTTAATGCGAATCATTGGTCGTCCGACCTCCGCATCGCCAGCCCCACTGCCACCGAGGCCATTGAACCCACCTCGGTAAGAAAGTCCACGTTGAATGCCTTGTCATCGATCTCGATGCGACGGAAGGCGTTGATGAGTTCGACCGAGAGGCCGGTCTTTTCCTGAATGGCGCGAGCCAGGCCTGGAACCCGAGCTGTACCACCGCTGATGAAGATTCCGCGGATCTCATCTTCCGCAGCCGTTGCCGCATAGAAGTCCAACGAGCGCTGGATCTCTGTTGCAACATTCATGGAGACCTGACGGATGATGGTCTCGACCTCTTCTGGGACGACCGCCTGGGCGTCGCGGATTATGTCGCCGCCGATCTTGAGGGCCTCGGCCTCTTCGTAGGAAACGTTGAGCTGCTTCTGAATCTCCTCGGTGTACTGGTTACCTCCGAGGGTGATGTCGCGCGTGAAGGTAGTCATACCGCCGCGCAGGATATTGATGTTGATGAGAGAGGCTCCGATGTTCACCAACACCACCGTGTCATCGGGCGCCACGTCGTAGTTGAGCTCGAATGCATTCTCGATAGCAAAAGAGTCGACATCCATGACCACGGGACTGAGACCGGCCTCCTGCACGATCGCCGTGTAGTCGTTGATCATGTCCTTCTTCGCGGCGACAAGAAGCACTTCCATCTGGCCGCTCGCGTCACCTGCGGGGTCGAGGATCTGCACGTCGATGTTCACATCGTTGATGTCGAAAGGAATGTACTGCTCAGCCTCCCACTGGATGCCCTCTTCGAGCTCAGAGCGACTCATCAACGGCAA
>CAZEIY010000270.1:0-4355 GCA_964512375.1 uncultured Rickettsiales bacterium
GGTCGCTGGCCTTGGTCTGCTCAGTGATCGGGTGGTCTTCGCCATCTACCTGTTTCCGCCCTTATTGGCCCTGCTTTGGCATTGTCGCGCCGAACCAGAGCAACGTCGCGCGCTTCTCAAGGGCATCGCGCTTGCAGTGGGAGTAGCCCTTTTGGTCTGCGGCTATTACTACGGGAAGTTTCTTGCCGGACACCTCGATGAGATCCTCACACAGCTCCGTGGCGAGGTGGATGCCACCGGCCTTGAGACGGCGCGCTATTCGCCGCTCAGCTTGAGGGGAATCCTCTACTACCCGCTGTCCTGGATCGACTGTCAGATGGGTCCCGTGTTGGCGCTGTTCACGGCCCTTGGCCTCGCGGGCTACTCCTGGAAAGGTCGAGAGAAGCTGGAGCCTGAGTCTCGAAGCGTGCTCGAAGCCTGGCTGCTGGGTGGGCTACTGATCCTGACCGTAGTAGGCAAGAAGCAGCCCTTCTACTCGATCCCGATCCTCGCCCCGGCTGCGATCCTTGCGGCGGTCGGTTGGAGTTGCTTGCGAGGCCGTGCGTTACGAGGAGTAGTTGCGGCTGCGGTACTTCTCCTCTCGGCTCATCAGTTCCTGTTCTTGACGCAGCATCGTGGCCTTGTTCCCAGCCCGGGGCGTTGGGCATGGCTTGCAGGCGCCACACCCTTCCCTCCGCAGTGGCTCGGTTACGAGTACACCCAGGCTGCTGCACCTTTTGAGCAGGGCCTGCGCCTGACTGAAGCCATCCAGTTCTGTCGCTCGGCAAGCGATGCAGAGCGTCCTTACACGATCCTGTTCAGCGAGGGTGGCGCGGCGGAGGAAGGACAGCTCATGCCTACCTTGCGTCTCGGCCTGGACACCCGACTGGTCGAGGGGATACGCAAGTCGCCTCCAGAGGCAATTGAGGAGAACCTCTCGAACAGTTCCTGTTTCGTCTATGTCGGAACAGAGGGTAGACACTGGCCTACCGCGAACTCAGTGCGAGAGACGATGGCTAGATTCAGTGCCGGTGCTCTCCCGCGGTCTCTGCTCGACGAGCTTCAGGACGTGAGCGCTCGGGCCCGGCTGCTCGGTTCCTGGATGTCCGAGGGTGGCGAGGAGGTGCATGTCTACGCCCTTGGAGGCCCAACCCCGGCCCCATAGTCTGGGCCCTATCTGTCTAGGACTGCTAGCATGCAGTTTCGCTCGCTGGAGGAGCACTAGCTTCTCCTGCAACAGCCCTGCTCCCGGAGTACGATGAGCCGCCCAATCCATCATCTACGAATAGTCCGAGATGTTGCGCTGGCAGGCTGCCTGCTTGCCGCCGTGCTTGTGCAGCCAGCCTGCATCAACCCCGAGGAAGTCCTCAGCATCAACAAGGTGAACCTCTCGTTCACCCGGGCCAAGGTCGTCGATAGCGAGAATGAGAACCAGCCACCCGATCTGGATGGTGATGGTGCGCCGGACAGCCCTCGATATCGTCCGGGCGATCCGGTGCGTAAGACGGTCACCTTGCGAAACGGTAGCGCCCGGAACATTCCTCTTCGAATATTCATCGATGAGAGTCACCCGACGGCGCTGGACGGAGCTGCCTTCAGCATTGATACGGATCGCTCCCCTCCGGCCGGGGACGCGGTGGAGGATCCCTTCAACTATCTGCTTGAGAGCAACGCTGAGCTCGAGATCACCGTGCTCTTTGAGGGGGTGGTCGAGGGTATCAACATCGGCCGGCTCCAGATTGTCTCGGACATCTACCAGAACCGAGAACGATGCACTGGCGTGGATACGGCCGGCTGCATCGAAGTGGTTCTCCAGGGTAGCGTTGATTGCACATCTCTTCATAAGACCTGTCCCCCCGATGACGAGAGCTGTGATCCGGCCCTGTTGAGCTGGGACGCAGATCTCGATGGCTACTGCGTGGCTCCTGAGGGTTTCGTCCTCGACAGCGAGGAGGACTGTGAGGATCGTCCTGAGGCAGAGGGTTGGCTCGCCAGTCCCGGGCTACGGGAAGAGGTCTGCGAGTTGGGTGACGCCCAGTTGGATACGGACTGCGACGGTTCGGCTGCGTTGATTACCGATAGGGATTCCGATGGGGTCTGTGACCTTCTCGATGACACTCAGTTGGACGAGAACGGTGATCCACTGGTCATCTCCTGCACATCGATTCCCGATAACGGCGAGGGGTGGACCTATGCCCAGGCGTTGGCCTCAGCGTGTGGCTTGAATCCTGCCGCGGCGTCCGGCCTCGATTTCACGACCTGGCTCCTGAGCGCCACCGATGACTGCGAGGACGACAGCGCTTCTAACTTTCCGGGCAACGATGAACTGTGCGAGCCTGGTGGACTCACCGAGCAGCGTGACAACAATTGTTTGAGCGACGATGACGACTCCAGCGGCTCAAACTGGCCGCCGGTGGGAATGGTGGAGTATCACCGCGATCGTGATGGCGACACGTACGGTGCCGTCTCGTCTCCTACCGATGCCGTCTGGTACTGCGGTGGCAGCCCTTCCGAGGAGTTTGCGCCCGCGCGTCTTGACTCCTCCGTCGCCGCTGGCTTTTCGTGTAGCTCGGACAGTGACTGTCCCAATCGCGGCATCTGCCAGCGGGAGGTCTGCTTTGTCCAGGATTGTGACGACGAGGATGTAGAACGCTTTCCCGACGCGCCTGTGCGGTGCAACGGTATCGACGACAACTGTGACTATGAGGCAGACCAGATCACGAGCAATCCTTCCGGCCTGCGCGACGATAGCGATGCCGACGCCGATGGCCGACCGATTTGCTCTGGAGAGGAGTGCTCGGACCCACTCTCCGATAGAGATCCTACCGTGTACGACGGCGCACCGGAGCTGTGTGACGGAAAGGACAATGACTGCGACGGAGCGGTTCCGACGGGCTTGGGAGTCGACGAGACCGACGACGACGAAGATGACTACATCCCCTGTCAAAAGGAACCCCTGGTGTTGGAGATCTGTCGCTGTACGGATGCGTTGAGCCAGAGCTTCGCGACGTTTTGTGACGCGCAGGCGAGCCCTCCGATCACTGAGTTCTGTATGCCAGTCAGCTGTAATCTCGCGAGGGGCTCAGCAACCAACCCAGAGTACTGTGCTGATGGCCTGGATAATGATGGCGACAACTTGTTTGACTGCGACGATGACGACTGTGACGGAACTCCAATATGCAGTCCAAGCGGACCGAACTGTGCTCTACAGAGCGGCGATTGCGACGACTTTGACGCGAGCGTGAGCCCCGGTGCAGACGAGGAAGACTCGAACAGTGTCTCGCTGTGTGACTTCGAGGACAATGACTGCGACGGTGTTCTGCACCCCACTGAGACGGATGACGACGGTGATGGGAACCCATCAGTGCTCGGTTCGGGGACGGAGTGTGGGCCGGATCGCGATATTGGAGCGACCGCCGACAATGACTGTGATGACACGCTCGTCACAGTTCATGCCTCCGCCAGTGAGATCTGCGACGGAATCGACAACAACTGCGACGGTCTGGCGAACTTCAACAGTAGTGGGCTCGATGAACTGGATAATGATGGCGACGGCTACGTCGAGTGTGTGCCTGCGGCGAGCGGACTCGTGGGACTTGCCGGTGGACAGGACTGCAACGATGACGCAAGTGATCCCGTTGCATCGAACGTCTACCCCTTTGCTCCTGAGATCCCTGACTCCTACTGGGATAACGGTGTCTTTCGTTGGGTAGATAACCAGTGCCCTGGCAACGCCGGCTATGACTTTGGCGGCAGTCAGTCGCCTGGAGAGTATTGCTTTACGAACGTTACCAGCAGCGCTCTGAACTGCTCCGATCCCACCTTCGCCTGTATGGCTTGTTCTGCTGGTAGCGAGATAGATCTCGATCAGGACGGCTTCACCGAAGCTCAGGGTGACTGTAATGACGGGCCACTGTCCGTGGACCCATCAGCGGCGAGTATCTCTCCGGGTGCCGTAGAGATCTGTGATGGGCTCGATAATGACTGTGACGAGCAGCTCATGGGCGCCGAGGTGGACAACGACCTCGATGGCTATGTGACCTGCTGGCCGCCTCCAGACTCTCTGACCCAGCTGCAGGGCGGCGACTGTGATGACACTCAGAACGCAGTGAATCCGGCCGGGACCGAGGGAGCGAACGGCGTCGACGATGACTGCAACGGGCTCATCGATGATGGCACCGAGAACTTTGATGATGATGGTGACGGGGTGACAGAGTCAGGCCCTGACGGCAACATCTCGACGACTGCAGACAATGACTGCGACGACGAAGATCCTGGCAACTTTCCTGGAAACACGGAGGTTTGTGACGGCCTGGACAACAACTGCAATGGAGTCGCTGACTTCAGCGGCGCTAGCGGAAACGAGCTCGACGAAG
>CAZEIY010000270.1:4365-6055 GCA_964512375.1 uncultured Rickettsiales bacterium
CCTCGACAGCGGCGATGAGCTGCTCGCTGAAGTGACCGGATATCCGGGCGGAAGCTCCTCAGCAGACCAGGCGCATCGCGTGGCTGTCGCTGCAGCGATTCATCCCAATGCTCCGGAGCTGTGTGATGGATGGACGAATGACTGTTCAGAATCGACAACTTTGGGTGCCCTCGCATACGTTCCGCAGAGTTCCACCCACCCCGCTGAGTTCGACAACGACGGTGATCTCTTTGTGGAGTGTGATGACGGCGGTCACGGCACCTGGTCACTGAACGCCGCCCATGCAAACCGGCTGCTCTCGGGTGGCAATGATTGCCTCGATCTTTCCAGCAACTCCTATGCATCCAATGTGAACCCAGGTGCCAGTGCCAGCGACATCTGTGATGGCTACGACACTGATTGCAGCAACGGAGCCAGTAGCAGCGCTGCGGATGAGGCCGATGAGCAGGATGACGACGGGGACGGCTACATCCACTGCGACGGCTTCCGGTCGGCTGCCGCTGGTACCGGGGGACTGAACCTTGCTGGTGGTGGAGACTGTCTCGATGAGGCGGGGAACACCTGGTCCGAGCGCGTGAATCCAGGCCCCACCGTTACCGACAGCTGCGATGGCTATGACACCAACTGCAGTGGTGGTGGCAGCGATCACAGCCCAGATGTTGTTACCGAGAACGACGACGACGGTGATGGCTACGTTGAGTGCGCCCTGACAGCCAACAGCAATTGGGTGGATCCCAGCGGAATCATTGGCGGGGACGACTGTCTTGATGTTGGCTCGTCGACAAATACGTATTCGGCTGCGGTTCATCCTGATGCGAGTGAAGTCTGTGATGGCTACGACACGAACTGCAGCGCAGGGTCGGCTGATTCGTCTCCAGACGTTGCCGCGGAGATTGATGAGGACTTCGACGGCTACATTGAGTGCGGCAGTTTCATAACGGCTGCCAACTTCACTGGCGCTCAGGCCCTGATCGGTGGTGATGATTGTCTCGACAACGCGATCGTGTCCGGTGGATTGCCCCTTCCGTATTCGAACCAGGTGAATCCCGGAGCGAGCGAGCTCTGCGACGGCTACGACACGAACTGCAGTTCGGGCAGTTCGTCGGCAGATCAGAGTGATGAGATCGATGAGGATGGTGACGGCTACATCGAGTGCCCTGGGACCTTCCAGTCGGACGCCATCGCTTCGGGTGAGACTCACCCGATCTCGAACCTCGCCGGGACCGGGGACTGCCTGGATGTTACGACGAACACCTATTCGGGCAGTGTGAATCCTGGAGCCGATCCCAGCGATGTCTGTGACGGCTACGACACCAACTGTGATGGTGCTGGCAACTCCAATCCAGACGATGTCACTGAGAACGACGACGATGGTGACGGCTACATCGAGTGCCAGAGTTTCGTTTCGTCTGCTGCGGGCACGGGCGGGCTGGGTCTGATATCCGGTGATGACTGTATCGATGATGCATCCAACTCGTACTCCGATCAGATCAATCCAGGAGTCGGCGCCTCTGATGTCTGTGATGGCTATGACACCAACTGCAACAACCCCAGCCCTTCTTCTCCGGGCGCACCCGACAACGTGCTCGAGAATGACGATGATTCCGATTTCTACGTGCAGTGCTCGGGCTTTGTCCTCGCCGCCGCGAACACGGGTGGCCTGGGTCTGATCGATGGTGACGACTGCCTG
>CAZEIY010000271.1:0-4408 GCA_964512375.1 uncultured Rickettsiales bacterium
TGTTCATCGTCGTCTGACCAGGGCGTTGATGTGGAGTCAGAGCCTGAAGTCGTCGCGTCTTGTCGCTCTACTCAGGTCCGTTGTCCACGAGGTACCCACTGCAGCACAGGAGCCAGTGGCCATCGACGGGTTGGAAGACCCCAACCTGTTGGTGGGTCTGGACCCGGTCGCGGAAGCACCAGCGCATCGGCTCGAAGAGATGCGCGCCCTTCCTGTGGCGGAGCGCGCACCGATGGGGCCTTTCGAGTGGGGCTATGCAGCTTCCACTTTCGAGCACAACATCACCCTGATTCTCGAGGAGGCCAACGCCCACGAGACGCCGGTGATTCTGGTCAGTCCACCTGCCAACGACCTGCAAGACCCTATCGGCTTCTCGCCTGCGGGTGCCAGGGGCGAGGAACTCGAGCGCAGACTCGCTGAGCTGGGTGCCCTGATGGATCGGAGCGAACTTGAGTCAATGGAGGCCGGCGCTCGCGCCCTGGTCGAAGACTACGGCGATCCGCGCGCAATGTATCTGCTCGCCCAGGCGCTTCATCACCGCGGAGAGCAGCAGCAGTCGCTGCATTGGTACGAACAGGCCCGAGCATTTACGGAGTACCCCAGTCGCATCGTGCCAGCAGTGCGAGATCGTATTCTCTCGCTGGCGGGCAGGCAGGGGGTTCTTGCGGTTCTGGATGCTGAGGCGAAATTTCGCGAGCTAAGCGAGGACGGTGTCATTGGTTACGAGCTGATCTACGACCACTGCCACCCCAGCGTCGCGGGACATCGCATCCTCGCTCGGCAGATCGTTGATGGGCTCTTTGAGGCTGAGTTCTCCTCCCTCAGAGAGGCAGCCAGACCTGATCTGGAGCACTGGCTCAACTCGGAGGTAGCCGCGGCGAAGGTGAGAACGCGTGCTGACCCACGGCTGTGGCGCTGGGATGGCCGTCGCTTCGAGGACGAGCAACCCAGATACCTTTCAGCCATTCCCGGGGGATTCAAGGCAGTACGGTCCGCACTCGAAGAAGACGTTGAGGGAGCAGATGCGAGCGCAATGCATTGGCTGTGGCTTGGCAATGCTCTCTTCTATGACTACGACCTCGCTGGCGCGCTCGCAGCTTTCAAGAAGAGCCTCAGCATCGATCCCGGCTTGTGTGTTGCGTGGGCGAACAGTGCGTACGCTCTACGCTCAGCTGGAGCCAGGGAGGCTGCACTTCGGCCAGCGAGCAGGGCCAGGGACTGTGCGCCAACTGTGCCGGAGTTCGGTGCTCAGCATGAACTTCTTGAGAGGCTACTAGCTCGCTGAGCCAGCTTTCTGCTCAGAAGGCGCAGTCTAATACGCTGCTGTCAGCGCTACCAATCATCAGCTCGAAGGCCGCGGTGCGTGGAAGGAACTGGTGACAGAAGTAGCGCAGGTCATCTCCCTTGCTGGCGTAGAAGCGAGCTTCTGCATTGCCTTCGAGCCAGGTAGCTCTTGCTGCGTTGTCCGTCAGGTCGACTCCGCTATCAGAGGCCAGTTGCTGTAGCGGCTCCTCAGCAATGCAGGCCTGTTCTGCGAGCATCACCGCCATCACGACGTCTCCCAGCATGTTCAGCATATCGCAGGCGTGCGCCGCTGCCGCATCCACGTTGCCGCCCATGCCCAGGCCCATCATCTTCATGGTTGCGTTGCTCAGGCGATCACGGGCATCTTCGAGCGCCTTTCGCTCTGCAGCGAAGCCATCGACATTGCCGAGTTGGGCAATACCGCCGTTGATCAACTCCATGGTTGCCATGAAGCTTCGTCCACTGTGCTGGCCCATCTTGCGGCCAATGAGATCCAGGGCCTGGATGCCGTTGGTGCCCTCGTAGATGGAGAACACCTTGGAGTCACGCACGTACTGTTCGGCGGGGTACTCGCTGATGTAGCCGTAGCCCCCGTAGACCTGAAGGGCCCAGCGTGTGACATCAAAGCACTGGTCAGAGCTCCATGACTTGCAGATGGGGGTGAGCACTTCGAGGTAGTCGAGGTAGCGCTCTCCTTCGGGAGTACCCTCGTGGGCGAGGTACAGATCGGCGAACTTGCCCAGACTGAGTCCGAGGGCTCGCATCGCCGAGACTTGAGAGCGGCAGTGCAGCAGCATGCGTTTGACATCGGGGTGCTCGATGATGGCGATACGCTCTGCATCGGCGTTCTTGAATTCGGCGAGCCGAGTACCTTGAATCCGCTCGCGGGCATAGCCAACGGAGGAATGGTAGGCGGCCGATGCCACCGCGTAGCTCTGTACTCCAACGCCGATGCGAGCCTCGTTCATCAGAGAGAACATACGCATGATGCCCTCACCCTCTTCGCCAATAATCCAGGCTCTGGCGCCGTCGTTGTCGCCGATGGACAGGGTGCAGGTCGCCGAGCCGTTCAGTCCCATCTTGTGTTCAATGCCCGAGCAGTGGATGTCGTTGGCCTCTCCCAGAGAGCCGTCATCGTTGATCCAGAACTTTGGCACCAGGAAGAGGCTAAGCCCTTTGATCCCTGCTGGAGCATCCGGGAGACGCGCCAACATGATGTGAATGATGTTGTCGGTGAGATCGTGATCGCCGCTGGTGATGAAGATCTTGCTGCCCTCGAGCAGGTAGTGGTCACCATCGCGTCGTGCAATCGTGCGCACATCGCCTACAGCGGTGCCTGCCTCTGCTTCCGTCAAGCACATGGTTCCCGACCACTCGCCGGTGATCAGCTTGGGCAGAACAGTGGAGATGGCCCACTCACTTCCCATTCGCTTGAGCAGGTTGGCTACGGCGACGGTCAGGCCCGGGTACATGATGAAGGACGAGCATGCGCCAGTGAACATCTCCACAACTGCGAGAGAGATGGCCTTGGGCAGTCCGCCCCCGCCGAACTCCTGCTCCAGGCTGATTCCCTGCCAGCCGCCTTCGGTGTAGCGCCTGTAGGCGTCCTTGTAGCCCTTCGGGGTGGTGACTTCTCCGTCTTCCCAGTGACAGCCCTCGCGGTCGCCGGGACCATTCAGGGGCGCGAGCGTCTCGTCAGCGAGCTTGGCGGCTTCGGTGACCACCATCTTGTACATGTCCAGGTCGAACTCAGCGTATTCGCTGTTGGGGAGGTCTTGAACACGGATGTGCTCGAAGAGCGCGAACTCTAGGTCGCGGAGGGGAACTCTGAAGTCAGTAGCGGACATGGGTGCTCATTCAGTTCGAGGGTTTTTGACGCAAGTGTCAATGTGGAAGGTGTCAGATTGTCAGAGGGATGGCGTCACCCGTCAACCGGGGGCACTGCTCTTTGTGTCGGGCTGCGGGGTTGGAGGCTATTCATCCTCATTCTGTTGGCGATCCAGGACGCTACCGACCAGTCCACGGAGACCGCCCTTCTTCTCGGGTTGAGCCTCTTTTGTTCGTGCTTCTTCGGCTGCCAGTTCCCGCTTCGCCCAGGCGTGGTTGGGAACCACCTTGAGCAGGTTGCGAAGGACTACCCCAGCTCCCGACTCGGGGTCCTCGAGTCTGCAGAGGATGCGCGCTTTGACCTCGAGCGCGTTGCGATTGGAGGGTTCGAAAGTGAGGGCAAGCTCTGTCCACTCCAGGGCCTTCTCGATCTCTCTCGCATCACCTGGGCGCAGTGAGTATTGGCACCACCCGAGATCCGCGAGGACAAGCGAGTTGGACGGGTCAAAGGCCCGCAGCTCATCAAGGCGGGCGAAGGCCTTCTTGAACTCGCCTCGTTTCATCTCCGTGTGGGCGGCGAGAAGACTCTCGGCATCCTCGCTGTCCAGTTCCTCCATTCTACTTCGGATCTGGGAGGGGTCGTGCTGACCGGGATACCACGGGCCGTCCTCGGAGCTGTCCGCTTCGGGGCCTGATGGATACTCATCCGTGTCGTCCCAGCTCTCCAGGGGTGTCTGGGTCGCTCCCCGCTTCCCGGGCTTGCGGGAAGCCTCACTAAGATCGTAGCGGGCCCTACGCTTCGGATCGCTCAACTCTTCATGGGTTGAGATCAGGCGTGACAGAAGCTTCCGTGCCATCTGCTTGATCTCATCGGGCGCATCTGAGCCGAGATTCTGGGGACGGTAGGAAGGAGCCAAATGATTGTAGGCGTCTTCGATGTCCGAATTGGTAGCGTCCTGCTCGACTTCGAGGAAGCCATAGTGATTGAGGTCCATCTTCTCGAGGTAGTCCAGGCGCACCACCTCGATGGGGTCACGTTTCACGCTCGCCTCGGATGTTCGTATTGTCTTCTTGCGCGAGGGCTCGAAGAAGACGTGCTTTTCCTCGGGCTCCGGGAGCTTCTTCGGGGCGGCTTCAAGCGCCACAGATTGGGCTTCGGTCTCCGGGCTGGTTGGTGGCTCTGCCAGTCGGGCCTTCAAATCTGCCAGTCGGGCCTTCAAAGGTGGAGGCGTCGTCTTCTCAGGCGGTGGAGGCGTCGTCTTCTCAGGCGGTGGAG
>CAZEIY010000271.1:4508-6052 GCA_964512375.1 uncultured Rickettsiales bacterium
GGTGGAGGCGTCGTCTTCTCAGGCGGTGGAGGCGTCGTCTTCTCAGGCGGTGGAGTTGCTGCTGCGGGCTCGGAGAAGGACAGGAGTCCGCTGTAGACCATGAACCAGAGCGCCCTGGTTCCGAGGCCGCGATCACCTTCCATGCGACTGAGAAACTCCTCGCTGGTCTTGGGTTCGCGAATGGCCTCTGCAACGCCACGGAGCCTGGGGTCGCGGCCCAGATAGCCGAAGAGCTTAGGGAATGACCGGGTTCGGCCCAGTGGGCGGCCGTCCAGACCAGAGAGCTCTCGTTCGAACCAGTCGTCGTCTGAGATTCGATAGACGCCTTGCCAGAGCGCCACGATCGGGTTGACCTCCTGGATTCTTACCGGTTTGAGGAAGCCATCGGAGCGCTCGAATCGTGCTGCGCCCCGGTGGCTCAGTCCCTTCTGCAGCTCGCTGGCTATCCATGCTTCGAGGATAGGAGGGAGCTCATCGTCAGGGATCAGCTTCAGCTTGCGCAGGGCGGCTCGGAGATCTCCGCCGTTGCTCTCCGCGAACTCCGCGAGCTTGGCCATCTGACTTAGGGAGAGCAGGCTCTCATCTGCGAGGTAGCGAGGCAGGCCGTCGAGGATATTTGGGACATCGATCCAGACCGGGTAGCCGTTGAGGAAGTGAATGCTCCTGGAGGAGCCCATCGCGAGTAGATCGAATCTACCGCTGCTGTGAGAGTGAAACAGAGTAGAAATCAGCTGGACGTAGCGCTCGGGTTCTAGGGAGTCCGTCTCGAATGGACTACCGCCTGCGGTTGAGACCGCCTGCTCTACGGTGCTGCGTGGGTGACTCTTCCGAGGGGCTGGAGTTGCGCTCTTCGGCGTGGGGCTGGGAGTGTCATCCACTGTGCTCGGTGTCGGTTGCTTCTGGGCAGCAGCTGCAGGTCTTGCTGATGTCGCCGGCTCTACCGGCTCCTTTGTCTCCACAGCGTCGACTGTGCGCTTCGACTCTTCATTCGTCTTGCTGAGAGTTGTCTTCGGGGTACTCAGGGCGCGAACAGAGGCTCGACCTTTCTCAGGCTCGCCGAGGATCGCATCGACGCGTCTGCCAAAGTCGATGAGTGAGAAGGGCTTGGGCAGGAAGTCCAATAAGACCAGTCGCTGCATGTCTTCTCGGAAGAACTCTGCGCTGCGGTACATGGCGCTCATCAAGAGGATTGGTACGTCGGTCCCTTCGGGCAAGGCACGCACCTGCTCGATGACCTGAATCCCAGTCATGCCGGGCAGCATGACATCGACGATGAGCAGATCGGGCTCGTGACGTTTGTACATCTCGAGGCCAGCAGGACCGGTCGGCGCGACCACGGCGGTGTGGCCGTGCTTGTCGACGATCTCTTTCACCGAAGCCGCGAAGCCGCGGTCATCTTCGACGATTAGAACCCGATTACTCATTTAGTTCCCATTCCGGCCACGATTTTCACTTAATTGGAGTGAAGAAGAAAACGATGGCGAGGATTTCTCTTCGAGCGGAGAACAGACAAGGCGGGACCGGCTACTGCCGACCCCGCCTCG
>CAZEIY010000272.1:0-6043 GCA_964512375.1 uncultured Rickettsiales bacterium
GTCGATGTTGCTGGCCTGGCTGATCGGAGTGAGGGCAGAGTGCCTCCTTTTGATCTGGTGCTCTCGGACATGGCACCCGGCACTACCGGGGTGTCACTGGCAGACCATGTCGCCTCGGTGGAACTATGTGAGCGCGCACTTGAGGTGGCAAGACAGAGCCTCGTGGCAGGGGGCGGGCTTGTGGTGAAGGTGTTTCAGGGTGAGGACGAGCCGATGCTGCGAGCCAACATCAAGTCGAGCTTCAAGGTGGTCAAGGCCGTGAAGCCCAAGGCGACTCGCAGCCAGAGTGTCGAGACCTTTTTGGTCGCGACTGGCTTTCGCGGGTAGCCCTCGAACTCAGCTGCTGAGCCACTCGACCAGGGCACGTACAGGGAAGCCCGAGCCGCCATATTGCTGTCCGCGGCGCGGCTTCTCGGTGAAGCATGGTCCCGCGATGTCGATGTGCGCCCAGGGAATCTCAGGGTTGACGAACTCCTTGAGGAAGATGCCTGCCGTAATCGCTCCACCCCATCGTTCGCCGATGTTCTTGATGTCGGCAACTTTGCTGTTGAGCATCTCGCGATAGTCCTCGGGCATCGGCAGCTCCCAGAGGATCTCGCCGGCTGAATCACCCGCAGTGCGCAGATCGCGAATCAGGCCGCGCCCTGTTCCCATGATGCCAGCCACAGAGGGACCAAGCGCTACCATGCAGGCTCCGGTGAGAGTGGCCAGGTCGACAACTACATCAGGTTCTTGCTTGCAGGCGTAGATGAGCGCGTCAGCCAGCGTCAGCCGGCCTTCGGCGTCGGTGTTCAACACCTCGATGGTCTTGCCGTTGGATGCAGTGACGACGTCGCCAGTACGGTAGGCAGCTGCTCCAAGCATGTTCTCGACAGCGGCGAAGATGGCGTGCACCTCGACGTCGAGCTCAAGATCTGCCGCTGCGGCGATAGCGCCGATGACCGCGGCAGAGCCACCCATGTCCATCTTCATCGTGGCCTGTCCTGAGGCAGGCTTGAGGCAGAGCCCGCCTGCATCGAAGGTGACGGCTTTGCCGACCAGGGCAACGCGTTGCTTGGGCTTGCTGGCTGGCTTGTAGACCATGTGGACGAGTGCGGGCTTGGTGGCAGAGCCTTGCCCCACAGCGAGGAAGGAGCCCATCCCGGCTGCTTCACAGGCCTCGCGGTCCAGGACGGTGATCTCCAAGCCGCGCTCCTTGGCCAGATCTCTCGCAAAGTCGACCAGGGTCTCAGGATCAATGATGTTGCCCGGCTCGTTTACCAGGTCTCGGGTGATGCTCTGGGCCGCGCTGATGACCGCTCCTCGCTCAATCGAAGCAGCCAGCAAGGGCCTGTCGCGACGACCCTCATGGTAGAGGTAGACGCTTGATGGACCGTCATTGCCGTCCTTCTTCGACTTGTGCTGGTCGAAGCGATACGCGCCATATTGCAGCCCCTCTCCCAGGGCTTGTGCGGACGGTCGGTCGAGACCCTCTCGCTTGTCCATGTTGGCATCGAGGTAGAGGCCGATTCGGCCAAGTCCGCTCTTGCGAGAGAGGGAGCCCAGTTGAGTTGCGAGGGTGCGCAGGCTCTCTGGATTCCGACGGCCACGGTCACCGAGGCTGCCGACTGCTACCAGGCTAGCCTTGAGCCCAGCGGGGGCAGGGAAGGAGATGAGCTGTCCTGCTCGTCCCTTCCAACCCTGGATCTCCATGAGGCTAGCGAGACCTCCGCCGATAGCTTTGTTCAGCGCATTCCAGGCTGGAGAACGCCGACCGCCCTTGCCGTGTACTGCGAATAGGAGAATGTCTGTAGAGAGATTGGTGGCCCTGGTAGACCCGACTTCGACCTGCATGGTGGCTTCCCGACTTTAGATGGCAGCGCGATAGACTCCTTGAACACAGGGCCTGTTCGCTCGGTTCGGGACCCTATAGACCGGGCCAGGGGCTGTCAATGTCCGGGCAACTCGAAATCGAGCATCCGTCGGGTAAATGAACGGGCCTATTGGCTCGCAGAGTCATCATCTCCCGGCGCAGGGATATGGGGGTCCGTCTGTTCCTTAATCCATGCAACGAGGCCACGCGCCTCGTCGATCATGCGGTTGGATTGAACATGGGTGCTCTCCGGCCAGGTAAGTAGTCGATGTGCTCCTAGCGGACTCTGGTACGCCGCCTCGATGGCGACAGCAGCGGGGGCGGCGAGCAGTGGACTGATCCGCGGATCTGTCGGGCTGTAGGCATAGACGATGGGAGTGCGCAGCTGCAGGTCCTCGACCAGGTGCACGAGCGAGTCGCGGTGAGTGTAGGTACGTAGAGCTGCAACCTGATCTACGGCTTCAACGAGGTGCCCGACTTCATCGTCATAGATACGGGTGAGACCGACAATGTACTCAGCGTTGATCATCGGCTGGTCGAGCAGCGGCTCAAGCAGATCGGGGGAGGAGTCCACCACGAGAGCACGGAGGGGGATGTTGGCGAGTGCCAACTCCGTGACAGCCCTTCCTCCCTCGCCGAGGCCGAGAGCGATGACGAAGTCTTCATCGATGTCCGCATTCTCCGCAGCAATGCGGACTGTGTCATCGGCCAGGGTGGCACCAAGTCGCAAGAACCCCTCTTTCTCGATGCTATTCCGGCCTCGGCCATGCCAGAGGTCGCCCCAACAGTTAGCAGGCGTCGCAATGGCAAAACCGTTCTCCAGCAGCGCCGCGGCCCAGGCTCCCTCACCAAGTGATGGGTCGCCGCTATCGGTCGTCAGACCGAGGCTGCGGCGAACCTGCTCAATGGCCCAGTGGGCCGTCAGGCGGTCTCGACCATCAAAGTGCTCACCGGCTACGTCGATGTAGTCCAGCGCGTGGCTATGAAAGAGCAGGGCTATCGGGTACGGGCCCTGGCTCGCGGTTGGGGTGGTCAGATAGACCTGAGAAGTCGCTCCGTCCGGACAGGTGTAGCCGCTGGCATCGAGGATTTGCAGTCTGGCAGCGCCTTGCACGACATGTGGAGAGACAAAGTCGATGCCGTCGACCTCGGTCTTCCCTAACTCAGCCTCGATCCAGCAACCCGCAGCTGCGAGAGGCAGGCAAATCGAGAAGAGAAGAATTGTGAGTCGGGAAGAAGACACAAAGAGATCTTACTAGAGGACGCTGCCAAGCATGTCCTCAAGGCGGCGACGGTTTACAGCGCCCATGACCTGGTTTACCGGTTTGCCATCCTTGAACAGGATCAGCGTTGGTACCGCGCGGACGTGGTACTTCACGGGAGTCGAGGGGTTCTGGTCGATGTCCATCTTGCCGATCTTGACACGGCCTGCGTAGGCATCAGCCAACGCCGAGACCGTGGGGGCGATCGCCTTGCAGGGGCCGCACCACACAGCAGCGAAGTCGACCAGGACGGGGATCTCGCTGTTGATGACCTCGTTGTCGAAGTTGCCGTCAGTGAACTCAATCATGTCATTCCTCTTTGTCTTGTAGGGGCCGCCTTCATCGGGTTCAGGGGCCAATTGCAGGTCAGTTCGCCCCTGCGTGTGGTGGGGCGGTGGATTGTCGGCCAATTATGGGCTCCCTGCGCGGAGGGTCAACCACAGGGTGAGGATCAATTGGCAATCATTGGGAGATAGTGAACCTTGCTCCGCAAGGTTAGCAGCTAGCGCGCACGGCCTCTTGACCGCGGTAGGGCCTCACTCCTACGATCCGAAACCACCCTCGGGCCCGCCGGAGAGCTTCATGACCCGCATCCTGGTCCTTGATGACAGTGAAAGACGCTTCGCAGAGTTGGCCGGATTAGCCGAGCAGGCCGGCTATCAACTCGTCCAGGCCGAGTCCAGGAAGCGATTGGTTCTTGAGATGAGGGCTGCTCCGGCGAGCGTCATCATTGCCTGTGCGGATTTCATGAACGGTCATGGCCTAGAAGTGGTGGGCGAAGCATACGCTGAACTTGAATCGCCTCTTCCGGTCCTTGTCTTCTCCGCGAAGTGTCAGGCTGATGAGCTGATCGAGACTGTTCCCCGCAATCTGCTCCTGGGTGCCGTTGTCGCTCCCGAAGCCTCGCCGTCGGCCATGCTTGAGGCGTTGCTGCAGGTGGGCCCTCCAGCAGACCTGGCTCTGGCACGGCAGGTCCTGTCCGAGGCGCAGGGCGAACTCGCCGTTGGACGTGTGATCATCGACGACGGTCAGCGGGAACTTGCAGTGGGCGATCCGGGGCGTTTGCTGGCAGCAATGCATCGCTCCGCATGGAGCGGCAGGCTGGAGGTGCGAGGGGTTGAGGCTGGAACCCTCGTCTGCGACATGCTGGAAGGTTCCTTGGCAACAATACGCAGCGACGCCGGGGGAGACCTTGTGGAAACAGCGAGGCTCGAAGGCCGACTTGACGGCATTACATTGCCCCCCGTCAAGCTCGCCGACTCCGAAGAAGAGGTCGGCCTGCTGATGGCAATGCGGGCTATCGGTCCCCACGAGGTGCCAAAGCTCCGCAAGCAAACCAGAGGCCGATTGTTTGGGATGTTGCTAGGGGCAGCAGGTGTGTCCGTACACATTGATTCACAGGTGAAGTCGTCAGTAGCGGAGATCACGCCCATCCTGCCGGCCCTGCTGGCGATCGTGGATGCAGTTCCAGATGATGAGGTTGGCCTGCCTGGCTCCAGGCTCTCAGCCAACCTGCCGAGGGAAAGTTGTCGGGGTCTCAAGGGTCTGGCTACTGAGGTCGTCAAGAGTCTCCTCAATGTGCAGGATGGCAGCTCGCTTGGCACCTTTGCGGAGGGCTTTGCGGCGCGTCATCCTGATCGCCGTGAGGAGGTGCTCACGGTCTTGAGTCAACTGCGTAAACTGGGCTATGTCGATTATGCGACGGGCCTCTTCAACAGAGACGTGACCAGCAAGATGGAGTCCATGATTCTCGAGTTGCACGGATGGTCGCGCTCGAACCATTTCGAAGTACTGGGAGTAGAGCAAGATGCCGGCGACCGCGCAGTTCGAGATGGAATGCGCCGTCTGTCCAAGCTCTACCACCCAGATCGCCTGGTAGGAGAACATCAGCGAGTGACCGAACTGGGAGCGATGCTGTACTCGACGGTGCAGGAGGTCTTCAAAGAGGTGGAGACGAACGAGCTGCGAGCCGAATACCGAGGGAGGCTGCGCGCTGTTGAAGGAGAAGGGGGGAGTGGCGTGGACCAGAACAGCGCTCGGGTCTCGATGGCTCAAGCGACCATTCTGGTGAAGCAGAAGCGGTACGCAGATGCTGCTCAACTCTATCGTGACGCGACCCTTCATGATCCAGGCA
This sequence comes from uncultured Rickettsiales bacterium, assembly GCA_964512375.1. Classification (GTDB taxonomy): domain Bacteria; phylum Myxococcota_A; class UBA796; order UBA9615; family UBA9615; genus UBA6601. The sequence continues at coordinate 5,249 of CAZEIY010000272.1, forward strand.
ATGCAGACGCACACATGTGGTTGGGGTGGTGCCGATACCTGAGTGAACCTGCTCAGGTGCAGGAGTGCGTCGCATCTCTGCAGCATGCCCTGGGACTCAACTCACGTTTGCGTGACGCCTACTTCTATCTTGGTCGGATCCATCTGCTTGAGAAGGACTATCAGCAGGCGAGGGTGTTCTTCGTTAAGGCCAATACGGCACCTCTTGGTCAGCCAGATGCTTCTGGGCACGCTGCATCAGCGAGTGAGCTTCGCCTTATGGACTCACGCGGCCTCGGGCTGAGCGCTGAGGAGGCGGCTGAACGGGCCGCTACGAGCACTGATGGTCGCTCACCAAAGGGTCTCTTCGGCCGATTCCGCAGAGGTTGAGTGGAGTGTCGCCACTGCGTGTTTCGGTAAGCAGAACCTCTGCGGCTCAACGGCTTCTCCCTCAACTTCTCTCTTTCTTGGATCAGCATCGCTTCGGGCAGGTAGAGGTAGATGCTGACGAGATGCCTGTCGGGGAGCTTGAGGTAGGTCGGTTGATGCTCCTGCCGGTCTCGAGCCTCCTCTCTTTAGAGCATGACTCTCTTGTGTCTGCCGTCCCTCGTCGTTCGCCGCCTCAGGACGTACTGGTCTATGCCGCTGAGCATGGAGATAGACTAGCTCGACGGTTTGCCGAAGAGCCCTCTCGATACGATCCCTCGGATCTCTTTGCAGGCGTGCCACCTGGTGCCCGACTGGCGCTGGTAGGTAAAGGAGAGGCTGCTCTGGCTTGCTGGCTTCGCCCCGACGTCTTGTGCGAGGCGGTGGGGGA
>CAZEIY010000273.1:0-5984 GCA_964512375.1 uncultured Rickettsiales bacterium
AGCTTGAGTGCAGGTGCCGTTCGCCTGTGTGCTCTCAGACGGCGTCTTCTAGACGTCGTCGCCGGTCTTCGAGGCCCTTGAGGCGGAGTCCAGCAGAAGGAGCATCGGGGCGGAAGACGGCGGAGCCGGGGTCGTTCCAAACTCGAAGCTCTGCGCTCCGGCCCGCGCCTGCAGGGTCGGGATGAATCCAGGCGAAGCACTTTCGCCCATAGGGCATGGTGCACTCGACGTCGTGGTACGCCGAAGACCAGGTGCCGGTGTTGATGAGCTCGATGTCTCGGATCCCGGTGTGTCGTTCTCGGTGGGTGTGCCCCAGGACTACCCTCTCTACGCCTGCGATCCGAGCGGATGTGGGCAGACGCTTATGGATGTTGATCTCCGTCTCTCGCACTTCGGACTGCACTGAGCGCGCGTAGAAGACAAAGGGGAGCAGAAAGATCGCGAAGGGCACCGCGATCCACCAGACCGACAGTCGAACGAAGACGTTGAGTACCGAGAAGATCTGGAAGCTTGCGAAGGCGCCCAGGAACAGCAGCAGGGCGCGATCCAGCCACAGCTCGCGGGCGATCTTCCAGGGGTTGAAGATCGCCGGGTGCACAACGGTGGCGCGCAGCGCGATAACCACGCCTGCGGTCGAGTTGGAGCGAAGGGCGATGTCTTCGACCCGAGCAGGTAGGTCCTCGGGGTTCTTTCGTGACGGCAGCGTGCCCTCGCGTAGGGACAGGACGAGCGTCGCCAGAGCTGACCAGAGCCAGGTGAACAGGAGCAGTGGCTGCACGCGGATCACGTAGCGGTAGAAGAATACGAGGTGGGCGCGTAGTCCGCCAAGAAAGCTCTCTTCGACATAGGGATTGAACATCCCCATGCCGTTGAGCATGAGCCGGTTTGCAATGTCTCCGAAGGGTAGCCTGATCCGTGGCGGCGAACGGAACTCCACGGTCGGGTGAATCGGGTCATTGCACATGCAGTACGCGTCGAACTGATTGCCGTGCTGCACGAGCGTGTCGCCATTGGAGATGTAGAACCACTCGCAGAAACGGAGCCGTGTCTGGACCTCGTCGCTGACCTCCAGGGCGTCGCGTATCTGCTGCTGCACCTCTGGCCAGTGCAACTCCAGGTCGTGATTGCCGACGATAAAGGCGATCCGGTGACCGTCGCACAGGAAGTCCTTGAGCGCCCGCACGAAGATCGGGTGGTCACCGAGGATGCGCTGCATCTTGAACATCGACTTCCGTTTCTCAGGGCGGAGGCCGCGTAGCCTCTCGAGCGTCGAGATGTGGAAGTCGGGTTTGTCTGGCAACGCCGTCACGGGGTCGAAGTCGAAGATGTCGCCATTGAGGACCAACTCCACCACCCCTTCGGATGCCTCGCGGATGTGAGCCAGGAAGCGCTCGAAGCTCTCGTCAATGAACAGATCGCGATGTTTGTATCGCTTCCACAACGGGTGCTTCGGGTCGACGTCCTCGGCATCGGTCAGGTGAAAGTCACTGACGATGGCAGTGAACGATGCGTTCTCGAAGGGTTCGACGCCGGTAGTCATGGTGGGTTGGTCAGCTTCGCTACCGAGAGGCCGTACGGAAGCGTTGCTGAGCTTCGCTGATGGCGTCTTCCCAGTTGTCGATGAACTTCTGAATGGAGAAGGCGTCGGCCACCTTAGCCCGACCGGCCTGGCCCATCTCAACCGCGAGCTCGCGGTCCTCGAGCAGGCGCCTCACTCCGGCGCGAAGGACTTCCGGGTCATTGGATACAAAGCCAGAGACGCCGTCTTCGACGAGGCTGTTCGGCAGCTTCGAGCAGATGACCGGCATGCCCGTAGCCATGGCCTCGAGAGTCGCCGTGTTCCACGCGTCCTCCATGCCTTGCGCCGCGGTGTGCACATACATGCGGTGCTCTCGATAGAGCTCCTTGAGATGCTGCCAGTCGCGGCTGGGCTCGACCCCCGGGAAGTCCGGGTTGACGCCGACCAACTTGCAGGGGAGGTCCGAGAACACCGCCTCGTGCAGGTCCCAGCGCAGAAAGTCCGTCTTGGCGGAGATGTGGTTCACGACCCGTAGCGCTGAGTCTTTACTGCCGTGGTAGCCCTCGTAGTCTGCGATGTCTACCGCGAGAGAAATCACGCGAGCGTCGATGTTCCAGGTCTGGCGCTTCATCTCGCTCGAGAACAAGAGCACGCCAGAGATCATCGACATATAGCGTTCGACCATGGCGCTCATCTCGGCGGCACTGACCCCTGATTGCTCCTGGGCGATCCGACCGGTCAGCGAGCTGTGCAGCGCAAGGATGCGTGGTCCGACCAGATGCTTGGTCTGTAGAAGGTCGCTGATGTTGTGACCAATCAAGCAGTCGAACTGCGGTGGGTTTGCCATCAGCTCTTCGAGGGGCAGCAGCCGCACGTTGTCGGGTACCGGTCGCATCCGCTCGTCCCAGGTCGTCGAGTGATGGCCCGGCAGATTGACCACGACGTCCATCGGGTGGCCGAGCTTTGCCAGGGTCTGCAGGTAGCTCTCGTGGGCGCAGAAGGTGAGCAGCTTCATGATGGCTCGACGCAGATAGGGGTGCGAGAAACGGGCGGGCGCGTCACCGAGGGAGTCGGTCTTTGCCAGCTTCGGTGGGCTTTGACGGTAACGAGTCTAGTTCATCGTGCTGGTGTCTGCTCAACGCCCGAACACGAACCAGGGTCCCTGGACGCCCGAGTTGTCGACGCCATTGAATCCGCGGGTACGTCCAGCCGCATGCCCGGAGCCGCCATTGCTGCAGCTGTTCTGGTCATGGCAACTCTGCAGTCCTACACCGATGGCCAGATCATCGTGATAGCCGCTGCTGTTGCAGCCGCTGTTCCAGTCGCCGACCAGGCCAATTGAGGAGATGGAGCGGGTGTCGTTTATGCCGAGCCAGTAGCAGTTGACGCTCTGAGCCGAGACACCCAGGGAGCTGAGGTAGCTGTCCCTTGAGCTCGAACTCCCAGCGTCGGAATAGCCGCTAGAGCCCTGTGAATAGTCTACGAAGCTCTCACCACTGGTGAAGAAGCTCTGCAGCGTTCGACTCTGGCTATGAGTGAAGGTGTAGCAGTGCCCCGTGTCCTGGTAGCAGAGCCGGATCTCATTGCTGATCTGAGCCCCGTACGCGACCCCATGGTAGTCGGCATCCTGGGGCCCACCTGTGGGGGGAGCGTCGGTGCCAGGCAGGCTCCAGTTGGCGCTGTTGTTGCCCCAGTAGGTCGAGGGCCCATTGGCTGTGAGTAGCAGGGTCCAGCCACCTGATCCCATATCCTGGTCACAGTAGACATCGTAGGGAGGATCGCTGCCGTTCGGTCCGTCCGAGTCGACGGTGTAGACGCCGCTTACCACGCCGACACCCGAGCTCAGCAGAGCCTGGCAGGATAGCCCGGCGGCGCAGAGGCCCGAGCTGTCGGGAAAAACAGCCCCGTCGCCGTCGTTGCAGTCTCCCTGCACGGCGACCGTGCCGGTGGGAGCGTCGCACTGTGTGGTCCCGGGATCGGAGTTGGCTCCGTAGTTGTCGTTATCGCTATCGACATACCAGGTGGTCTGGTCCGTAACGCCGGGGTCTATGTCATCGGCTGCACCCGAGCAGTCCTCATCGACGTCAGCAGGGTCACAGATCTCGGTTCCCGCAGGATGGACGGAGGTGGTGCTGTCATCGCAGTCGGTGTTGTCCATGACGAGCCCCACAGGTGGGACGCAGAACAGGGTGCCCGTATCGGTCTCGTCACCGTAGGTGTCGTTGTCGAGGTCGGCGTACCAGGCCGTGCGACCAGCCGCGCCCTGAAGGTCATCGTCATCAGCGAGACTGTCGCAGTCCTCGTCGGTGGCGGCGGTATCACAGACCTCTTGCGCCGATGGATTGATTGCGGTGTCCCCGTCGTCACAATCGAGGCTATTGCTGACGGCGCCTGATACGGGACTGCACGAGGTCGTTCCCGTGAAGGGCGCGCCAAAGCCATCTCCGTCGCTGTCGGCGTACCAGGTGGTCGCGTCCAATGCCCCGTTATCGACGCTGTTGTCGCAGTCATTGTCGAGACCGTCGCACAGCTCGACCCCTCCCGGATGGACCGATGGCTCCCCGTCATCGCAGTCCTGATTGTTGGCACTCGCGCCCCCAGGCAGGAAGCATCCGGTGACCAGCGCGCCCGGGTCACCGTAGCCGTCTCCATCGACGTCGTCGTAGTAGGTGTTCGAGACGCCTTCATCGACTCCCTGGTCGCAGTTGTTGTCCGCGCCGTCACAGACTTCGGGACCTCCAGGATAGGAGCTGGCGTCCAGGTCGTCACAGTCGTCACCATTGGCGACGAAACCGGTGGGCTGGTCGCAGGCGACTGAGGGCCAACTCAGCCGTCCATAGCCATCGCCGTCCGCGTCCAGGTACCAGGAGGTCTCTCCGGTAGCCCCTTCCTCGTCGATCTGTCCGTCGCAGTCGTCGTCGCTACCGTTGCAGGCCTCGGTTGCCGCTGAGTTGATCGCGATGTCGTTGTCATCGCAGTCCTCGCAGGCGGGTTCACCATCTGTATCCACGTCGGCATAGCCCACCGATCCGTCGCAATTGTAGTCGGCCGGGTCGGTGCAGTCGTTCTCGGCCGCGCCGGGGTGGTAGGACGGGTCTACGTCGTTGCAGTCTCCTGAATAGGCTGAGAAACCATGGGGTTGAGTGCACGAGAGTTGAGTGCTCGTGTCGATGCCGTAGCCGTCACCATCGACATCCTCGAACCAGGTGGGTGCGTCGGCTGCGTCCTCCTGGTCGGTCACCCCGTCGCAGTTATTGTCGACCCCGTCACAGACCTCGGTTGCCCCGGGATGAACCTCTGCATCGTCATCGTTGCAGTCCTGATCGCCTGGCGTGCCGTCCCCATCGTTGTCGGCGACAGGAGGGGCTGCGGAGTCGTCATCATCCGCGCCGGCAGAGTCATCGTCATCGCTCGCTGAATCATCGTCGTCAGGAACGACAGGTGTCCCCGGGGCATCAGGGTCGCCTTCCCCGTTTGAGCATCCGGACAGTGGAAGAAGAAAGAGCGCGAGCCAGGCGCCGGCGAGCAGAGATCGACACATAGCAAGGTCCTCCTGGCCACAGTCGTACCGGGCCTTGATCGGAGAGTATCCTGATGTGCACGCCTTCGGTTGAGGTGTTTGTACTTGGAAGTGACCTCGAATGCCGGCCGGCAGTTTTGCTGAGTCGGGAGGAGCCCCTTGTGGGGAAGTGGTGGGCCCAGCAGCCCCCCCGCCCGCGACCGCCCGGTTGCGAGCGAAGCTATTGAAAATATAGGGGAAGTTCGCCGCGAGGCCGCATGATGTTGTGGCGATGGGGTGGGATGCCAGCCGGGGAAGCTGTTGCTCTGATGGTGTCTGTCTTGGCTCCCTGGAGAGAGGTGACGATGTTGCTCGACTTCCCATGAACAGCAACTCGGCTCCCGAACGGGCCGTTACGAGCAGCGCAACAAGGGATCAAGGGAGCAAGGGACCAAAGGGTCAAGGGACCGTCCTCGAGAGACGAAAGCCGAGGGAGTCGCGGCGGATGCCGGGCAGGAGGCTGCCGCGATAGGCGACCCGCAAGAGAGGGGGGGAGAGGACCCAGCCGCCGCCACGGAGGACCCGGTAGGGATTCATTTCGTCAAGCGCTCCCTCGGGGTCAACACCGGGGCTGCTGTTGTAATAGCTGCTGTCGTACCGGTCCCAGGTCGACTCATAGACATTGCCAGACATGTCGTACAGCCCCCAGGCATTGGCGGCCTTCGTGCCCACCGGGTGGATCGAGCTGTCGCTGTTGCCGGAGTACCAGCCCACATCAGCAATCGTGTTACTTCCCGCATACAGCAGGTCCGTGCCCGCCCTGGCCGCGTATTCCCACTCGGCTTCGGTCGGCAAGCGATAACCGGTGCAGTCGTAGGGTGAGCCAGAAGCGCTGGCAATGGTGATGTTGTTGCACTCCATGTCGTTCCCCGGCGTGCTTTCGCAGCCGCTCAGCACGTAGCACTC
>CAZEIY010000274.1:0-5922 GCA_964512375.1 uncultured Rickettsiales bacterium
GTAGTAACGACCCAATCGCCGCTCTGCTCGAACAGAGCCTCGGTCACGAACTGCACGTGGTCGTCGACGCGGTGGGTACTGACGACGCCGCGGCGCTCGAGCAGTTCGATACCGAAGTTGATTCCCGCCAGGAGGAGGACCGTCACCGCGGCTGCGAAGACGAGCTTGCGGGACGTGGAGAGTCGTTTGCCGCCGGTGTTCACAAACCCTCCGGGGCGATGACTACGACTTGGCCGTCTACGTTGGACAAAGCCAGGTTCTCCTCGGTCCACGGGTTGTCAGCAAGCCTAGCGCAGTGCGGGCAGGCGAGGTGTCGGTTGGGGACGGCTGCCCGCACCAGGCTACTGGGTCAAGGCGTCTCAAGAACCGGGGGATGGCTCTCGGAATGTGTTGAAGAAGTCATCGTCCTGGACGGTCACCATCAGCTTGCCATCACCCTTCAGTTCATTGGTCAGTTGGCCGATAGCCTCGCTGGTGGTGAGGAAGCAACGCCCCAGGTACATGCCGTCCTTGGGTGACGACGAGTACTTGACCGCGAAGCAGTCGTCGCGCTCGGATAGACGGTGCATCAACTCGGCGAGGTAGGGCAGATCCGTCGCGACGACGCACAGCTTCTTGTTGCACTTCTTGTCCCCCCGCTCGCGAGCTTGTCCGTAGCGGAGCATGAAGACCCCGCCTGCGTAGCGCCCCCAGGGCTCGAAGCCCTCTGGCGGTTGGTGATCGTTGGCGTGTTCGCTCATAAAGAGCCTTCGGTTGGTGGAGTTGAGTCTGTGTCGTTCCCCGGTCAGTCTATTCGTGCTCGAAGGTTATCTCGATGAGGTAAATGGCGGTGCCGTCGTCGGAGACCTGACCCGCCAGCCAGGTGCGGTCAGGGTCGTCGAGGGGTGAGCTGTAGTTGGCGACCAGGAAGCGATGCGCACCCAGAGCTACGACCGAGGGAAACGCGGTGTCGCCTGCAGAAGGTAGATCCTGGACGTGAACCACCTCGCGGCTGTCTCGGTCGATTCGATACAGTGCGGTGCGTTTTGGCCGAGAGGAATAGTCCAGCAGGTAGGTCCGGCGTTGGTTCTCGAAGCTGAGATCGCTCAGTCCCTGGTCGTACGGGCCACCTATGTCGCGTCGCGCAAGCAGCCAGACCTCACCCTCGTGGACGAACATTCTGGGTGAGTCATAGCGCTCGGCGCTGGACTCCGTAGGGCAGGTCCAGCGCGTGGGTTCGTCCGCAGGGGCCGTGCAGAGTAGCGACCCGAAGCCGCTGTCGTCGCCGTCTTCGTTGCGCAGCACTGCCCACAGAGTGCCGTCGGCGTCGAACTGGAACGCAGCTTCCGAGGCGCCGCCTCTGTACACGGTCACGGGGTCCCAACTCAGCCCATCGATGGAGTGCGACAGACGCACGTCCAGCGCTTCTGGTCCCGCATCCAGATCGTAGTGCTCTCCCAGGTAGCTGGTCAGCCAGGCGCCGTCTTCGCGGACAATCACTTCCCAGGGCACCTCACCCTCCTCACCCCAGGACTCCAGCTCTCGCCACTGTCCTGCAGGGTCCCGCCGGGTGCGCCAGATGTGGAGAGGCTCGAATGCCAGGGGATTGGTTCCCCCCTCGAACATCTGGAAGTGGAGCGTGCCGTCGACTTCGTACAGCAGGGGCTCCCGCACATCCGCCCCCAGAGTCCAGGTCGCCTCGTGGCTCCAAGTGTGGCCCAGGTCTGGAGATGAGGCCATGTACATCCGTGAGTCGGTCGATGCGAAGTGGCTCGGCGCGCTGCGCCAGGCCATGAACAGCAGGTCGTCGTGCAGTGCAATGGAGACGTTGTTGTTGGAGGCCAGTGGGGCAGTCTCCAGGGGGATGCCCGCCGAGGGTACTACCCAGCGCGCTTCGCCCAGAGATGGAGTCCATGAACTCGGAGCACAGCCAAGCACCAGCAGGGCGGAGAATACGAACGACATGCGGGTAAGGAGAGGCATGCTGTGAAGGGGGAGTTCCTTACTCATCCAAAGACAACACAAACGTGTCAGTAGCCTCAACGGTGGTGCCGCATGCATCGGTCACAATAGCGTGTGCCGTCAGAGTGATTCCGGAGTTATCCGGATAGGCTGCAATGACGTCCCAGATGTTCATTACCAGTTGTATGGACCCGCTTGTTGCCTCTTGGGTTGTCCCTCCCTCAAGCCACCACGCCCCATTGCTGGTAATTGAGGGATAGAGGTCTTCTGGAAAAGAGAGCGTATAGACAACCGAGACGGGGTCGTAGACCTCAGCACCTTCGCACCCTTTTGGCTCGGAGAATGCTCGCTCGCCTGGGTTTATTCCTGTGACGGACACCGCCCCATAGATGTGCTGGCCACCCTGAGGCCCATGCTCCACGTGCAACACGACCTCCTCATCGAAGGCTGCAAACTCGGCGGTGCCGTAGCCAATAGCCGCTGAGGCTTCATACAGCGCCGCTTCTGCGCACACCTCCTCGGTGGTGAAGCTCTGAGAAGGCGGCGTAACTCCTGCCAGGCATGGGTTTTCTGGCTCGCATGCGGTGGTAACCAGCATGGTTGCGACGGCGAGAGCCGCCCAGGTCGTGCGCTCATGAGCTTGGCGAAACGGCTGTGACTGTGAGGGCAACTGTGGCATTGGGAGCACGCGTATGGGTCCGATAGGAGGCGTCATGTTAGCTCTGCTTAGTTGGCGGAGTCACCTGGGCAGCAGTGATGCGAGAGCTGCGGCGACTGAGTGACCCGGCTGAAGTCGCCCGGTGCTGCGACAATCGGGCACCGAATTGCACCGCGAACTGGAGCAGGAACTGCTCTTGAAGGGAGGTGAACCCGAAAGGAGCCTGCCCAATGCAATCTATCGAGAACCTCCTTGCTGCCCTCGCCTGTGTCGCCATGCTCATCACCGGTGGGTGCATTACCGCGGACCCCGTCGACGGAGACCTCGAAGTAGGTAGCTACGGCGAAGAGGAAATACGCCACCTGACCATTCAAGAGGATGGCTCGGGCTTCCTGGTCGAGTCCTGCAGGACCGCCCTGGTCGAGGGGCCCATCGTCGCGGACGAGGGAGAACTGGAGCTGCACTTCAGCTTCTACAGCGACCTGCCCATCCAGGGAGAGGAAGAGCCAATTGGTGCGTTTACCCTCCAGGCCACCGTACTTGGTGGAATCATTCAGGGCGTCTATTTTCCTGACGAGGACCCCTCCTCCACCACAGAGGTGTTGCTGGTGCTCGATGCACCCGGCGTCGCCAACACCTGCCAGTAGCCTGGGCACCTCTGCTGCTGGCGTCGACTAGGTGGTCGTCTTCGCAGGTGATGGGGCCGCCGATTCCAGCATCCCTGACTCGTAGTAGCGTGCCAGCAGCGCGTCCTTTTCCTGGTAGCGAGCGTAGAGCCATTCTACGAGTTCCTCGTCGCTCTGCGGCAGCTCGCTTCTCGGGAAGCGGCGTACGTGCAGGTGTACCCGGCGGACGTAGCCCTTGGCCCACTGCCAGAGCGAGGGATAGCCACCCTCGTAGCCGATAGTGGTGTCGTACACGGCGTCCAGGTGGTCGCCCAGGCCCTGGACCGTAGCCACGAAGCCCTTGGTGCGTGGCAGCAGGAGATGCTCGAGCTTCGGCAAGCCCCGTTCGGCGGCGTAGGACTGGCTGCGCTGCAACTTGTCAGGACGAAGACGGGTGCCCTCGACAAATGAGATGGGCCACATGTCGATGTCTTCTCGCTTGAACTTGCCGAAGGTGCGTTCCAGGCTGCGCCGGTCGTGGTCCCAGTCGCGCTTCAGGAAGATGCAGTCCAGAAAGACCATGCCCCAGCCGACGCCGGGCACGTACTTCACGACGTCCTTCACGTACCACTTCATGTCACCCAGTCGGCCCTTGCGTCTGGCCAATCGGAACAACGTGGTGATGTCAGCCATCGTGCGGTGATTCGCCAGGACCAGCGCGTTCTCGTCGTCGGGGATCTCGTCGCCGACGATCACGATGTCGATCTTCCACCAATGCTCGGCCCAGAGGTCGCAGGCACCCCACCACGCGTTGGCGATCTCGCGGTTGAGCTTGCGGACCAGCCGCCTGGAGAATGGCCAGAAAACAAGGCTGCTCATCTGCAGCGCATTGCACACCAGCACCGAGAGAAACAGCACGGGCGCTGCAATGCATCCCTTCAGCAGGCCGATGACTCGTGCGCTCAGCCTGGTGGGTTCCGGTAGCGGGTTCTGCGACATACCTATCTACCTACTGCACTTCTCTGCCCAGGTCAGTACAAGAATGACTCATGGTTCGAGAATCCACATTCTCTACTCAATTCGAGCAAGTTCGCGGGGGGCGTGGCGCCTCTTGCTGGACACAATTGGCGCGCACGCCAGACTTGAGCCCCGGGCTGTCTGCGAGATTATGTTCCGAACGACGCCAGCACGGCCCGCAGAAAACGGTAGACCGCGCTGACGCTGGGCAGGTGCAGGCGCTCTTGCGGTGAATGTGGGTCGCAAATGGTCGGGCCGAACGAGAGCATATCCATCCCGGGCACCCGCTCGCCAATGGAGCTGCACTCGAGCCCGGCATGGATCACTTCGATCTTCGGTTCTCGGTTGAATTCCCGGTGAAAGACTCGCTTGCAGCGCGCCAGCAGCATGGAACTCATCTCGGGCTCCCAACCGGGATAGCCCGGATCGCTCGTGGCACCGGCGCCATGTGCCACTGCAATGGCTTCGATCCGGGCGGTCAAGTCGGCCAGTTCGCCGGGGACAAAGCTGCGTTGGCTGCAAATGATCTCTAGCTGCGCTTCTGTCATTCGTAGGGTAGCCAGGTTGTTGGACGTCTGGACCTTGCCGGAGAACTCTTCAGACATGCGATAGACCCCGTGGGGTAGCCCGGACACCAGGCCCAGGAGCTGGCCTTGACTTGACCTGGTGAGGACCTGAGCGGCCGCTTCATTCCAGGGCTCCAGCGCAATCGCCAGGTTAGGGTCCACGGTGCCGATTCGTTGGCGCAGTTCCCCTTCTAGTCGTTGTACCTGCTGCTGGGCATCTGCCTCGGTTTCGTTGGCCAGGCACAGCGTCGCCTGGGAATCTCGGGGGATGGCGTTGTGGGCGGTGCCGCCTTGGAGGTGGGCGATGCGTGCGGTCGTGCCTAGCCTCTCGATCGCCTCGGCCAGGATCTGGTTGGCGTTTGCGCGCCCGTGGTGAATGTCGACCCCTGAGTGCCCGCCGTAGAGTTGATGGACTCGCAGCAGCCAGGTGGTGGCATCCGCTGGAGCCCGCTCCCAGTCGAGGGGCAGGACGATGTCTGTCTGCTGCCCCCCCGCGCAGCCAACGGTGAGCACCCCCTCCTCTTCGGAATCGAGGTTGAGGAGGATGCGTCCCTGCAGCAGGCTGCCGTCGAGGCCGGCGACACCGGTCAAGCCGCTCTCTTCGTCGACGGTGAAGAGCAGTTCGAGGCTTGGGTGTACCCCGTTGCTCTCATCCAGCAGGGCCATCGCCATGGCGATGGCGATGCCGTTGTCGGCACCTAAGGTGGTGTCGTTGGCGCGCAGCCACTCACCCTCGATGATCAACTGTAGGGGCTCGCAACTCGGATCAATCGGTGCATCGGGCGTGCGTTCGCAGACCATGTCCAGGTGTCCCTGCAGGACCACTGTCGGCGCAGTCTCCATGCCGGGCGTCGCCGGGGCATAGATGAAGAGGTTGCCGGTCGCGTCACGGCAATGGTGCAGGCCCCTCGTGCCGGCCCACTCCTCGAGCCACACGGTGATTTCCTCTTCTCCTCCGGACGGCCGGGGGATGCGGGCAATTTGCTTGAAGTAGTTCAGTACGGGGTCAGTTGACGTCATGGTCAGTCACCAGTTGAGCAGAGTCCGCGGGTGTATAGGCCCGATAACACGCAAGTGAGGAGCCGCAATCTGCGAGCGAGCGCAGCAGGAACTGCACACGACGACGGGACGAGGG
>CAZEIY010000275.1:0-2468 GCA_964512375.1 uncultured Rickettsiales bacterium
GGACCTATATCAAGCCATGCAGAAGGCCCTGGCCCCACCGGATCTCTTGATCCGTTTGACCTGTTCAGTGCGATCCATTCGCAAGCGGATTCGCAAGAGGGGCAGAAAGAACGAGCAGGACATCCCGGCCGACTATCTCAAGAAGCTCAACGTCCTCTATGACCGCTGGTTTGAGAGGTATGACCTGTCTCCAGTGGTCGAAATCAACACCGAGAAGCTGGACTACATCTCAGACTTTGTAGACCGACTCGAGGTGCAAAGAGCCATGGAGCCCTTCCTGCTGTGAGCACTGTCTCGCGAACTCTCCGCAGCGCTGCGAGGCTGGCGGTCATCCTGCTCGTCGTGGCGCTCTCCGCGGGCTGCCCGAAGAAAAAGCAGGAAGAGCTGCCCCCTGAGCCGCCACCGGGAGCGGCGCCCATCGATACGCTCCTGGAGTTGCTCGGGCTGGAGCGCAGCAAACTGACCCTGCCTCGTGCCGAGCAGGCCGACTACCAACTCCCAGTGCGGTACCCCTTGATCGATGCGGCGCTCAATCAGCCCCTGTCTCTGCCTTCCTGGGCTGAGACACAGGGCACCCGCCTCGACTCAGCCACCACCAGCACTGAGGTGTGGGCGGCGCTTCGCGCACTCTCACCGGCTGGTTCTCAGACTCACCGCCCGGACGACACGCAGGCACTGGCTCTCGAGGGGACCCCCTCTCTCCGCGCCCGCGTAGCTTCTCCAGCCCTGCTGCCACGCCAGGCCTTCGCCTCGAAGCAAGGGCTGGTGCAGACCTCGCAGCTTCCCCAGACCTTCGTCAAACAGCTCATCGAGGTCGCCGGACTCCTCGAAGACATCGAACTCTCCGCCGAGAGTTGGTACCGACTCGAGGGGCTGATTCGCCGCCCAGATCGCGCTGCTGAAGAGTTCTTCATCGACCGAAACAGTGGCGAGTATCGCTTTCGAACCCATCCGGTAGGGGTACAACTCGAGTTCCTGCGCTGCGCAGTATTTATCGACTACGGCGCCCTGGCGGACTCGGCAGCCCACCTGCTCAGTGAGCTGGACGCACGGCTTCCCGCGCTGGCAGAGGCAGCCGCGCTACTACCTGCAAGTGAGGGGAGGCTCCTACACCTCGAGAGCCGCTTTGGTCCCATCATCGTCGGCAGCCACAGCGCCGACGTGTACAAGGAGGACGCGTTCCTGGTGGTCGACCCCGGTGGCGGAGACGAGTGGACGAACAACGCAGGAGCCACGGGCTCGCTCCCCTCTTCCGTCAGCCTGGCCATCGACCTGGGCGGCGATGACAACTACCGACGCGAGCGAGGGCACGCGCAGGGAGCGGGCTTCATGGGGATCGGTGTCCTCGTCGACTGGGGCGAGGGCAACGACAAGTACACGGCAGGCGCCCAGGCTCAGGGAGCAGGCTTTATGGGCATTGGTGTGCTCTGGGACCGAGGAGGCGACGACTCCTATCGCAGCTCGGGATTCTCGCAGGGCGCTGGCACCTTCGGCCTGGGACTGTTGCTCGACGAAGGAGGAAACGACCATGCAGCAGCATCAGGTCGCGCCCAGGGCTTCGCTTCGACGGCAGGTCTCGGCGCCTACCTCGACCTCGCTGGCAGCGACGAGCGCCGGGTTGGGATGCCCGGATCGGACCGAAACAGCATCTCAAGCGGCGGAGGCCAGGGAGCAGCCTGGGGCACACGACCCTTCCCCTGGACGGGAGACCTGAGCCTCCCCGGCGGGGTCGGCCTGCTCTATGACCGAAGCGGCGATGACCGCAACTACGCCCATTCAATGGGCCAGGGGAGCAGCTGGTTCATGTCACTGGCCCTCCACCTCGACCGCACCGGCAACGACCAGTACATCTGTGGGCGCAGTTGTCAGGGAGCAGCTGAACACCTGAGTGCCGCATTGCTCCTCGATGGCGGCGGCAATGACCGCTATGAGAGCACCCAGTTGGCACAGGGTGCTGGCGACGACCGATCTGTGGGTGTGCTCTGGGATCAGGGCAACGGTATCGACCTCTACCGCATCAACCTGCAAGGTAGTGAGCCAGCCGCCGAGATCGGTCGAGGCCAGGGATTCGCGAGGCAGCCGCACGCGCTGGGCGTGTTGGTGGACGGTGGAGGAAGCGACCGTTACGAGTCTGCGCGCGAAGGCCTGGGCCACGCTGAGCCGAGCCGACATCCCGACCGCAACCCCACAGGACTCATTATCGACCTTGGCGGCGAGGACACCTACGTCGAGAGCAACCAGCGGGCCGGCGCGATACCGCGCAACTCAAGTACCTGGCTGGCTGGAGACGGCGCCGCAGGGATCGACACCTTTCTTGCCTCTCCGGGTTGGTCCGTAGCTGAAATAGAGCCTGCCGAGGGCTTTGGAGCGATCGGTTGGCACCGCTCCCTTCTCGAGCCCGCCGGCGACAGCAACGCGCCCGCCGACGACAGCAACGCACCCGCCGACGACAGCAACGCGCCCGCCGA
>CAZEIY010000275.1:2568-5918 GCA_964512375.1 uncultured Rickettsiales bacterium
ACGCGCCCGCCGACGACAGCAACGCACCCGCCGACGACAGCAACGCGCCCGCCGACGACAGCAACGCGCCCGCCGATGAATCCGTCTCAGCTCTATGGAGCCGCCTCGAGTCTCGCTTCGATCGGTTGGTCACCTCCCCCTCCGTGGCTCTCACTGAGAACGAACTCAGTGAACTGCGCGTGCTTGCGGAGACCTCCGTCTCCGTCCCTGTACGACTCGCTGCAGCTCGGCTCCTGGTAGCAGCCGGCGAAAAGCTGGGACTGCGAGTCCTCATCGCCGCCCTGGATGAGACCAACCAGGACAACCCTGGAGGGCCGCGCGGTACCGGCGCGCAGGGCGCTTGGCTATCACTGGTCACGGGTACGGGCCAGGGGCTCAGTCCATCCCAGTGGCGCACCTGGTTCTCTTCCGAGGCTGAGACTATCGATCTCGTCGCGAGGTGGCCGGCGGTGGCTCTCATCGAAGCAGCAATCCGCACCGCCCAACAGGGAGATCCCGAGGCAATGGCGGCGCTATGCGAGCAGGCACGAAAACAACTTCCTGAAGATGCCTTCATCCACAGCAGGGCCGCGGCACTGGTAGGACGCTGGGCATGGATTCTTGGGCATCCGGAGTCCTACGGACACCGCGATCCGGATCTCGCCGTCCGTCTCGCCAACCTCTGGATCAGCTGGCAGCCTGATCGAGCAGGTCCCTTCATCACCCTTGCACAGGCCTTGTTTACAAAAGGTGACTACGAGATGGCCGGAAGGGCCCTGGACAAGGCTGCGATACTCGACCCCGACCATATCCGGCTGCTCGCCCTTCGGCGCGCAATGGAGCGCTGAGGGTGGCGCTATTTCTCGAGATCGAGACCACCCTGGCCGTACTACCCGAGCTACCCGCTCTGCTCGATGGACTCGACCGGACTTTCGGTACAACGATTCAACTCAACACCACGCAGGCCCTGGATCTGGACTGCGGGGTTCGCAAGATCAGCTGGTGTCCGTGGCCGGACGAGCGCGTCGAAATGTTCGTCGCAGGTGCGACCACCCGCGGAGCAGACATTCTGCTCGAAAAGCAAGCCAGCGAGCTTCGCATTCGGATCTTCTTGAAGGCACTGGCAACCTGGACAGACTGGCAGTTGGGCGTCGAGGCAGCCTGCGCGTTGTGTGATCTGACCCAGGCTCCAGGAATTCTGGTCGGCGACGAAGAGGATGAACTACACAATCCCGAGGAACTGCGGCGCCTCCTTCTGGATAGCGATGACGCGTACTGGAAGGAATGTGAAGGAGGTGCCAACGGCATCCGCCTCTCTGTCGTCGAGCAGGGCGAGATCGTGCGCATCGGTGGACCCGCTGGCCTCGCCGCAATCGGCCCGCGAACATGGGCGCGAATCGGCGCCGAAAACCAGGACGGCGAGGCCCTGTGTGACCTTCTCCTCGATGCCATGAAGAGCAGCATCGAGGCGCGAGGATTCGAGGGCTTCCACCTGGCGAACCCGATGATTCTCGATGGTCGCTCCGGTCAGTCTGTTGTGGCGCTGCTGGTAGCCCCCGATCGACCTACCCTGCTGCGCGATACCGAATTCGTATTACTCAGTGACAATTTGGAGAGCGCCGCGGGCTCGCCGCTCTACCTGCTGCCCGCGACCGACATAGAAATAGCCTTCCCTGGGCTGGTGTCGTGGCTCGATGACCGCAACTGCGCACTGGCTGCCATCCCACACAGTAGCTGGGCGCGTCGAATTGAAGAGATCCGGCCGCTGCTCTCCGAAGTAGACTCGTTCCTGGACCAGCAACCAGCTGGTCTCGACGCCCGCGAGGGGCAGAATTCGGAACCCTCAGCGACAGTCCGTAGATGGCTCCCCCGCAAGTTCTGGTAGCCTGAACGCCTCCTGCGACCCCTTTTGGGGTGGCTCAACCGGCTTTTGGGGCTCGATGTTTACGGTCGCCAACCTGGGCCGTGTCTGCGACATGCTGGTCGCAGACGGTCTGATGCACGATGGTCAAGTCAAGGACGTGATGGTCCGCTACTCCATCCAGGAGAAGCGAATCCTCATCGAACGGAGGGGACACCTGCGCAAGACCCTTGGGCGACGAAGGGTTTCCTATGAAGTTGGCGAGATGGAGATCATCGCCAGCTTCAACTTCCCCATCCCCGGGCGCGAGAAGCAGAAGCTCACAGAGCACACGATCACCGAGTGTGTGGCCCGACACCTGAGCCTGCCTTTCTTCATCCCGGACCCAACAAAACTCGACTACAAGCTGGTCACCAGCACCTTCCCCGGCCAGTTTGCTGAACGAAACCTGATCATCCCGATTCGCAAGACGAAGAAAGTGGTCACCCTCGCCGTAGCCAACCCCTTCAACACCGAACTGCTGGAGAGCCTTAACAGCTACGCGCGGACACAGATCGAGCTGGTGCTTGCACCGAAGTCCGAGATCCTCAAGACCATCATGGAATTCCACGGCTTCAAGAAGTCAGTGGACCTGGCGGCCAAGCAGGTTTCCTCGAACCTCGGCGATCTCGGCAACCTCGAGGCCCTCGCCAAGATGAAGGCCATCGATGAGATCGATGCATCAGATCAACCCATCATTCAGGCAGTCTGGTTTCTGTTCAACTATGCCTTCGACCAGCAGGCCTCCGACATCCACATCGAGCCCAAACGAGAGACCTCCGAAGTGCGCCTGCGCATCGATGGCGTCCTGCACCGCATCCATGTGATGCCCAAGGTGGTGCATCGCGCTGTAGTCAGCCGGGTCAAGACGCTGGCGCGCATGGACATCGCCGAGCACCGTCGCCCGCAGGATGGGCGCCTGAAGACCACCTTCAAGGACAGCGAAATTGAGCTTCGTGTCTCGTCGGTACCAACCGCCTTCGGCGAGAAAGTGGTCGTGCGCGTCTTTGACCCCGACGTGCTGACCCAGGAGGTCGGTCAGCTCGGTATGTTCGCCACAGAACAGGACCAATTCGAGAACTTCATCGAGCGCACCAACGGGCTCGTGCTGGTCACAGGGCCTACCGGTTCCGGCAAGACGACCACCCTCTACAGCACCCTTCAGTACCTGTATTCGCCTGCTGTGAACATCACGACCATCGAGGACCCCATCGAGATGGTGCGCGAAGAGTTCAATCAGATCTCGGTACACAAGCGACTGGGAATCAGCTTCTCATCGGCACTCCGCAACGTGCTCCGCCAGGATCCAGACATCATCATGCTCGGTGAGATCCGTGATCAGGAGACCGCCGAGTCAGCGGTCCAGTCGGCTCTCACCGGACACCTGGTCCTGTCGACCCTGCACACTAACGACACAGCGACCTCGGTGACTCGCATGCTCGATCTGGGCGTACTGCCCTTCCTCTTGTCC
>CAZEIY010000276.1:0-5912 GCA_964512375.1 uncultured Rickettsiales bacterium
GCTTGTCGTAGCCGGGCGCCTGGGCCATGACGTGCTCCATGAACAGGTCGTGGATTTTGTCTCGTGCGGGGCCCAGGTTCTCGTTCTCGAGGATGGGTCGGACGTTGTCGACAGTCTGCAGATCGCAGACATCGTTCAAGAGTTCCTCGACGTCTCCGCGGACCTCTTTGTTCCCGGCATAGATGACGGGCAGGTTGAAGCCACCACCCAGCCGGGTGCGAGGGCGGGCGGCGCGAATTCGCTCGGCCAGAGCGACCACGTGCTTGCGAGTTCCTCCGTCCGTGCCGCCGGCCATGAGGATCATGTCGGGTCGAAGCTGCCGGATACGCTCGATCTGCTCGTGGGGTCTTCGTTTGTCGTTGGTCGCAAAGGTGTCCATGACAATTGCGCCGGCTCCCAGCGCCGCGCGAGTCGCCGACTCGGCCGACATGGAACGAACTACCCCGCCGACTACAAGCTGCAGGCCACCGCCCGCCGAGGAGGTGGAGATGTACACATCCACACCCTCTTCGCCGCTCTTTTCGGGTGTGAGGATGCCGCCATCATCAGATACAAGCCTCCGTCCGGAGAGCTCTTGGATCTCGGTCGCGGCGTTTACGACACCACGGGTGACGTCTTCAAAGGGAGCCTCGACGGTTGTCGGTGCCTCTCCGCGCCAGGTCTGTCGATATCCGTCGCCCACCTTCTCGATGAGGATTGCCTTGGTAGTCGTGCTACCGCAGTCCGTCGCAAGGACGCTGCGAAGCTGCAGCTTCGGCGCGCTCTCCTCGGTGCCGCTCATGCCGTCACCTGCTGTTCGCGGTCCATGCGTTCGATGGTCTGCAGGACGTACTCTATGCCGCCGCGGTGCTCGAGAAGCTTGGCCATCGAGTCCCAGTCGTGCTGAGTAAGGAAGACAGTGACTGCTGGGGAGAGCAGATACATGAACTGGCTGCCAACGAAGGAGAGGGGCCGTAGCGTCTCCAGAGCCAGTATGGCCGGTACGGTCATACCGAAGCGCACAATGAAGCTGGCCACTCGTTCCACGGTGGCGTGTTGCTCGTCGGTGACGATGAGGTCTTTGCTCATGCGTTCACTTTGTTGGGCTCGCCCAGGTAGGTGCGTAGGCTCGCCTCTACGATGTCGAGTTGCTCGGGACAGCGAAGCCAAACGTCTCGATGACGCAGGCTGCGAACCCGAACCGCGCCCTGCAGTAAGAAGCCAGACTCGGCGTGCTGCCAGCCATCGATGCGTTCCCATGGCCTGGTGCCGCGCCGAAAGACGCTGTCGACTTTCACGCCGTCTTCACTCAGCGTGAAGCGGGTGGGCAGGAGGGCCTCGGCGCACAAACCGAGCAGGATGACCAGTGCGAGGGCGGCGAGCAGTGGGTCAAGCGGCACGAGAATAGCGACCGCAATGGCGATCACCACTGCAGCGAACAGCGAGACGAGTGGGCGCCTGCGCGCCGGCCAGTCGGACCAGGAGATCATAAGAAGGCGCGCGAATATATGCGTGTTGTGCGGGGTCGGTCAAACCTGTCATCAGGAGCGGCAGGTGAATCAGCCCCGCTGTGCTACAGTCAGCGCGCTTCGGGCCCCTCTGGTGTAGGCATCCGGCCCCAGTCGGTGGGCCGTCTCGTAGCCGTGTCCAGGAGAGAAAAGATGTTCAAGACAGCCCCACCCCAGACTCCAGCAGTATTTGCTTCCAGTAGGGTTCGCGTACGGGTGAGTGCGGACGGATCACTCTATGAAGGTGACGTTCATCTCCACGGAGATGCTCGACGTATTCAGGAAGTGCTGAATGATCCGAGTCCGTTTCTCAACCTCACCGATGTGAAGATCGAGGCCGAAGCCGGTACCGAGGTCGCTGCCTACGTGGCCTTGAACAAGGGTGCGATCACGCATGTGGTGCTGTTGGGTGATGATGCCAGCGTTTCGCCTGGAGTTGTCTCTTCGATGGCAGTCAGTGGTGATGCCACCCACCCTGTGCTCCCCACGACAGGCCGCGGCCCGAGCGCTGAAGGTGGGAGTGAGCCCATCGACGAGCTGTCCGTCAGCGATCTGCTGATTGATGATGATGATGACGAGGGTAATGACGAACTCGATCTTGGGGATTTCGAGTAACTGAGAGCCAGCAGTCGTCTACGTGCGCTCTTGACTTCATCGACCCTCGGAGCCACAGTGGCCGCGCCCTGAGCGGCCGGGTAGCTGCGCAGGCTGTCATTCAGGCCCACTTTTCTCAAGATCCCAGGAGGCTGTCATGGCCGGCTTTGTACCCTTTCCGAGTGATCAACAAGAGCGCGTTGAGCGCGCGCTCGCCGACATTGCTGCCGGCAAGATAGTGATTCTTGTCGATGACGAGGACCGTGAGAATGAGGGCGATCTGGTGATGGCTGCCGACAAGGTCAGTCCTGAGGCAATCAATTTCATGGCGGTGCATGGTAGGGGACTCGTCTGTGTGTCCCTGACTCCTGACAGGGTCGAAGAACTCGGTCTTCACATGATGGTGCGAGATAACGCCTCGCCGTATGGCACCGCGTTTACCGTGAGCATTGAGGCGCGCGCCGGAGTCAGCACCGGCATATCGGCCGCTGACCGCGCACACACGATTAAGATTGCGGCTGACTCAGCATGCGGTGCTCAGCACATCGTCTCTCCCGGCCATGTGTTTCCTCTTCGGGCTCGCCCCGGTGGAGTCCTCGTGCGCGCGGGACAGACAGAAGGCAGCGTCGACATCGCCCGTCTCGCCGGTTGTGAACCAGCTGGCGTGCTGTGCGAGATCATGAATGAAGACGGCACGATGGCGCGTCTGCCTGAGCTGCTCGAGTTTGCGAACACCCATGAGATGAGCATCCTCACCGTTGCCGATCTCATCGCCTACCGGATGGTTCGTGAGACGCTGGTTAACCGAGTGGCCGACGGTGTCATCGAGAGCAAGTCGATGGGTGAGGTTCGAGCCTCCCTGTATCGCAATCCCATCAACGATCTTCAGTACCTCGCCCTGGTAAAGGGGGAGGTCACACCGGACACGCCGACCCTGGTGCGGGTCACCAGTTCCAACGTCTGGACTGACAGCCTTCAGGGCTTGCGTCTGGATGGGAGTCCGCAGCTGACGCGCTGTATGGAGCTCATCTCGAGAGAGGGCAGCGGAGTAATTCTCTATGTTCTGAGGTCGTTTGATGGCGATGAGATCTTTCGGCAGTTTGCGAGTGTCTGTGGCGAGATTGATGGCACAGTTCCTGACGAAGAGAGCGTCAGCGACCCGTATCCGACGGCTTTTCGAGACTACGGGCTGGGCGCACAGGTGCTTCGCGATCTTGGAGTTCAGAAGGTGCGGTTGATCACGAGCGGCTCCCGTCGCCTGGTTGGCGTCGAGGGATATGGTCTGGACGTCGTCGAGCGGGTGATCCTCACGGATGATTCTGGCGTTAGTGAACTTGCTGTTCTTCCCGGTGGGCGGTCCTAAGTGGTTCTGCCCGCTGGAGTGCGCTCACTGGAGCGGTTGGGCAGCGCCGCTGGGTGTCGATTCGGCATTGTCGCGGGTCGCTTCTACTCCGAAATAGTCTCTTCGCTTGTCGATGCAGCGGTCGCCACGTTGGTGGCTGCCGGCGTCGCTGAAGAGGACATCACGGTCTTGTGGGTCGGAGGTGCCGTTGAGCTACCACTGCTCTGTCAACGTCTGGCGAGGACCGGTAGAACCGAGGGCCGTCCCTATGACGCGCTGTTGGCAATGGGCTGTGTGATTCGCGGTGGAACTCCGCACTTCGACTATGTCTGCGATATGGTTGCAGAGGGCGTTAGCAGGGTGGCTCTGGACGAAGATGTCCCGGTATCTTTTGGAGTCTTGACCTGCGATAACGCACAGCAGGCCTTCGCGCGCTCTGGATTGCCGACGACCGAGTCGAAGGTCAAGGTCAACAAGGGTCAGGAGGCTGCTCTGGCCTCTCTCGAGATGGTCAGCTTGTTGAAGCAACTTCAGGAGTAGGCGCGAGTCCCATGGCGAGCAGACGATTGGCGAGAGAACAGGCCGTCCAGATCCTCTACCAGAGCGATCTCACTGGATGCGATCTTGAAGATGCGCTGACTCTGTACTGGCAGGTCGAGGGAAGTCAGCCTGATCGCGATCCGCCCGATCCAGCTGATATCGAGTTTGCCTCTCAGCTGGCCCGTGGCGTCGAGGCCCGTCGCGAGCACGTCGATGAGCTCATTGGCGCTGCTTCCATCAACTGGAAGGTGCAGCGGATGTCGTACGTGGACCGAAACATCCTGCGAGTTGCCGTGTTCGAGTTCATCGGCTTCGATGACATCCCGACGATGGTGTCGATCAATGAGGCCATCGAGCTGGGTAAGCGCCTGGGAACCACGGAATCGGGTGCATTCATTAACGGCATCCTCGACAAGGTCGCTCGTACCCTCAGCCAGAACGGCGGGGGAGCTCAAGGGTGAAGCTTCAGGTCACTTTCGAGACCGGACACCCTGCTCGCCTCGAGGGCCTAGATGGAGTGGTGTCTCCGATCTACAACGATGAGCGGCCCCTCACTGGTGTTGCCGGTCACGTGGACTGGCGTCTCAACGGCTTCATCTCTCGCCTGGTCATGGAAGAGCGCCTGGTCGGGGATAGTGGTGAGTGGCTGCTGGTGCATACCCAGGGGCGCCTTCCCTATACCCACCTCTTCCTTGTGGGAATGGGTGCAAAGGACGAGCGAAGTGCTGACGCAGTGAAGAGCGCTCTGGGTGATGTCGCGAGTAAGGTCGCGCTTGCGGGCCTACATGCTTTTGGTATCGATCTCAGTGAGGTCATCGGTGCGTCCATGGCTCCTGAGGATGCCATGGTGTTCTTCCTCGAGAGACTCTCCTCTGCCTACCCCGAGGACGATTTGAGCAATCCACCGTATCGACCGGCGCTTGAGGCTCAGCAGCGCAACGAAGAGCGTCTTGCCAAGGCCAGAACTCGGCGAGATCAGTTGGTAGCTGCTCGTGCCCTCTGGGATGCCGAGGCAGCGGAGAGAGCGGTTGCCGCTTCGGCTGGTGGTGAAGAAGGTCCTGGCGACGACGATGAGTCGCTCTCAGGTGACGAGGAAGTCCTCCCAGGTGGAGAGACGGACAGTGTCAGAGAAGCTCGTCCGAGGGTCGGCGCAGTCCCGCCTGGTTCCGGCGAACCGACAGACGTTAGCTCAGGGCAACCTCCTGATCCGTCCGCAGTGGAAGATCCCGAACTCGAGGAAGAGCCAGAGCGGACCGTCCGGGTGATTCTCCTCGGTGATCAGCAGGGCCTGGGTGTGATGCGTCAAGCCCTTCGAGACTGGCGCACGACTGGTGATGGTGAGCTCGACGTGGAGTGGTCCCGCTAGTAGTCAGCCTCTATCCAGGCCAGCCGTTGTAGGGCACCGATTGACTGGCCCGGGCGAGGCGCTATCATGCGCGCCCTGTTCTATGACAGGAACGCTCTACGCGCAGACGCGTCAGGTACCAACGGAGAACTGAATGCCCAGTAATTATCTATTTACTTCCGAGTCCGTCACAGAGGGCCATCCGGACAAGATTTGCGATGTGGTCAGTGACGCTGTACTCGATGCATGTCTCGCTGAGGATCCGAACTCTAGAGTGGCTTGCGAGACCCACGTCAAGACGGGCTATGTGGTGGTTTCTGGCGAGATCACTACCAATGCGGCGCTCAACGTGCCCAAGGTGGTCCGTGAGACGATCACCGAGATCGGCTACACCCATTCTGATATGGGCTTTGACGCTGCAACCTGCGCGGTGATGTCGGCGATTGAGGGGCAGAGCCAGGATATCAGCCAGGGTGTTACGGCAGGCGCGGGGCTCCATAAGGAGCAGGGCGCCGGTGATCAGGGAATGATGTTTGGCTACGCGGTGAACGAGACCGACGAGCTGATGCCCGCAACGATTCACTACGCTCATCGCTTGACCGAA
>CAZEIY010000277.1:0-3064 GCA_964512375.1 uncultured Rickettsiales bacterium
TGAGATTCTCTCTCTTGTGCCCTGTGCGAACACGATTGCGGATCTAGAATGTCATGTGGGAGGAAATCACCTATCTGTTTTTGAGGGAGGTTGACCGAAGACGTTATGCGCAGCAATGCCCACTGCGACAGCCCAAAGTGCCATTTGAGCAGCCTGCTCATCAGGGGTGTAGCGGTCTTTTTGTTGTTCGCTGCACCCGGAATCGCGCATGCCGCTGACGATGAGGTTTCCTGGGAAGACCTGCGCTCGAGCGAGGGGAGCCTTCGCCGGGCTGTTTTCCTGGTTGCTGATGCTTCCTGCGCCTATCGGGTGATGGCCGAGCCACGGACGATGGGTACCTTGCTTCGTCACGTGAACAAGCTCGTTGTCCACTCGATCCACGGGCAGTTTCAGGACGTGTCGGTACACGAGCGCTTCTTTCTGGTGGGCAATGTCGAGTCTCGCTACCACCGCATGGTCAATGGCTCTGATCGACTCGAGTGGCGTCTTGTTTCCGGCCGTCAGGCGCGACACGATGGCACCTGGGTCGTAGAAACTCGTGAGGATGGCTCAGCAGAGGTCACCTTCGAGAACTTGATCAAGGCGAAGTATGCAATCCACCAGGGTCTGTTGCGACGGATTCAGGATCGCACAATGAGCGACATCGTCGACGCTGTCCGCGAGCGCTGCGGCGAGGCCACGGAGCCGGACCCGGCCCGCTCGAAGTCCGCGTCCGCAGAAGGTCTCGACAAGGAGCCTGGATCGCGAGACCGCCCGGTCAGTACCAGCGACAAGAACGCTGCTGCTGCGGGGACTAAATCGCGCTAGGAAGTAGAGGTCGTCGGTGACGTGGAGGATGTGAGGTCCTCTTTCGACGTCTCACCTCGTGCTCGCAGCCAGTCAGCGAAGTCGTCCGCTGCCTTGGGCCTGCTCAGAAGATAGCCCTGCGCCCGATCACAGCCCTGGTCATGCAGGAACTTCAACTGTGGGTCTGTCTCGACACCCTCAGCCACGACGTCCAGGCGAAGCGCGTGTCCCAAAGCAATGATTGCGGCAGTGATTGCCGTGTCGTCAGGATCTTCAGGCACTTCGCGGACGAAGGTCTGGTCAATTTTCAGCGTGTCGATAGGAAATCGCTTGAGATAGTTCATTGATGAATAGCCCGTGCCGAAGTCATCTACCGAGATGCGCACACCAAGGTCCTTGATCTCGGATAGGGCGATACGAGCAGCATCCACGTCTTCCATCAGGAGGCTCTCAGTCACTTCGAGCTCCAGTTGGTTGGCCGGCAGGCCAGAGCCATCGAGCGCCTCTTGGACCAGGTGTGCGAGGCGGCCGGGGTTGAGTTGACGTACTGAGAGATTCACGGAGACGCACAGGGGCGGCATACCCAGCTTGTTCCAACTGGCCGTCTGCCTGCACGCCTCCTTCATTACCCATTCTCCGATCTGCTCGATGAGCCCGGTCTCCTCGGCGATGGGGATGAAGTGGTTGGGAGGAACAAGGCCGATTTCATCCCTTTGCCAGCGGACCAGGGCCTCCATACCCGTGGTGTGGCCCCCGGCGATGTCCACCTGGGGTTGGTAGTGGAGGATCAGTTCCTCCCGCTCGACCGCAAGCCGCAGGGCACGCTCCATGTTCAAGCGGTTGGCCATTGCAGCTTGCATCTCCGGTGTGAAGAAGCAGAAGTTGTTGCCGCCGCCCGCCTTGGCGCGGCGCATGGCGGTGTCAGCGGACTTGGTCAGTACGCTGCTCTCGTTGTTGTCGTCGCCCGACATGACGACGCCGATAGAGGGAGTCACGGCGAGTGCGGCCGAGTTGAGCACATAGGGCTCGCCCATGACTTCCAGGACCTTCGCTGCCACGCGTGCGACGTCGCGAGTGTTGCGCAGTCCCTCGAGGACAACCGCGAATTCGTCTCCGCCGAGGCGACCGACCGTGTCACCTACTCGGACGCAGCTCTTGAGTCGCTGCGCAGCATCCTTGAGGAGCTCGTCGCCGGCAGCAGTACCCATGCTGTCGTTGATGTGCTGGAAACGGTCCAGATCAAGGTAGAGAAGTGCCATGATCCGGTCACTTCGCGAGGTGCGCGAGAGGGCCTGATCGACGTAGTCGTGGAAGAGCGAGCGATTTACCAGGCCAGTGAGCTGATCGTGACGCGCCATGTAGGCGAGTTGAGTCTCAGCGCGCTTGCGCTGGATCGCGTGACGGATTGCTCGGGCACAGAGACGGCTGTCGAACATGTCTCTGCTGATGATGTCTTGGGCGCCAGCCTGAATAGTAGCCGCTTCGATATCGATGTCCTCGACTCCGGTCAGCACCACGAGCGGGACGTTGAGATTGCAGGACCGCAACTTCTCGACCGCATCCAGACCCTGGCAATCAGGAAGGTCCAGGTTGAGGACAATGGCGTCGGGCTCTTGCAAGGACAGCTGACTCAAGGTGTCGGTCAGGGTCAGGCATTGGCGGATGGAGCACTCGAATCCATCAACACTGTCGAGTTGGTCGCGCAGCCATTCCGAGCCCTTGAGGGCCTTGTCTGCGAGCAGGATTTGCAGGACAGTGTCGCTCAAGAGATCTACCTGATCATTCCCTGGGCGCGGGAAGTCCGGACGTGGGCGCGCCTCAAGCACACACTCTAGCAGGCCATGCCGGATGCGTGCCAAGCTGACCCTCTCTCTCGTTCATGCGAAGTTGTATATGTTGGGCTGTGTTGGGTGACCGGATTGATGCTGAGAACGAAGAGAGAGGATGGCTGTTGAGCGTGCTGGGAGATGACGATCGGGCAACTGATAGGGAACTGACGACGCTCCGGCTGCCAGCAACGCGCTTTGGCAGCACCGGTACCGCGGGCTCGCTGTGGAAGCTGTTGGTCGAGCCCGCAGCGGGTGTCCCTGGTCCTGCTGCTCGTCGACGCGCGCGCTTTCTCTCGTCACTTCTTGGGACGGTTGGCCCCATCGCCTGGCTGTTCGCGTTGTCTTATGATCTGAGTACGGAGCAGGTGATGCCGCAGCGGCTGCTTGTCCTCCATGTGGCAACCGGCCTCGGCCTGGCTCTGGCCTACGGCTTGAGCCGCTCTGTGTGG
>CAZEIY010000277.1:3074-5895 GCA_964512375.1 uncultured Rickettsiales bacterium
CAGTCTCTGCGATAGGTGGTAGTTGGATCTATGCCCTCGCAGAGACCGATCCCGTGCGCCTGCTCTCCGGAAGCGCCTTTGCACTCAGCGGGATTCTGCTGTGCGCCGTCTTCTTTCCGCTACGCATCACCGTCGGGGTGGCCGTCACTAATCTGGTTGCGATGTTCGCCATCTTGATGTCGAACCCTGCCATGCACGGCAGTCAGTTGATCTGGTCACTGACGATTCAAGGTGTGATCAGCGCAATGATTGTGCTGATCAGCGATCTCAGCGAGAAAGATCTTGCTGAATTGACTCACAGCCTCGATCGGTTGGCGAGGAGCGAGGAGCGATTCTCCCTGGCTGCACGTGGTGCGAATGATGGGCTGTGGGATTGGGATCTTCTGGACGGGACGACGTACTTCTCGCCGCGTTGGGCGACGATCCTGGGGCTCCAGTCGGGAGACCTGGTGGGCACAATGGAAGAGTGGCTGTCACGAGTCCATCCTGAGGACATCGAGGCGCTGAGAGCCGAGTTTTCCAGCCACCAGACGGGTACCAGCCCGCACTTTCAGCATGTCCATCGAGTGGCCCATAAGGATGGCGTCTACCGTTGGGTGCTGGCGCGCGGACTCGCGGTGCGCGATGCAAACGGCAAGGCCATTCGAGTGGCGGGCTCCCTCACTGACATCACGGACAGGAAACGTGATGAAGAGCAGTTGCTCCATGATGCTTTCCACGATCACCTCACCGGATTGCCCAATCGAGCACTCTTTCTTAATCGGCTGGCTCACTCTGTGGCACGGGCGCGTCGGCGACCTGACGAGTTGTTCGCTGTGCTCTTTCTGGATCTGGACGGCTTCAAGGTGGTCAATGACAGCCTTGGACACTTTTTGGGTGATGAACTGCTGGTCGAGGTGGCGCGTCGGCTCGAGGAGTGCGTGCGTCCAGGGGATACCGTAGCGCGGCTTGGTGGGGACGAGTTCACCGTACTTCTCGAGAGTATTGGAGTGACGGCGGAAGCCGAAGTGGTAGCTCGACGTATCCGGGAGGCCATGCAACCCAGCTTCAACCTCGGCGGCCAGGAAGTCTCCGCCTCCGCGAGCATAGGAATCGCCCTTAGTTCCGGGGGCTACGGTCGGCCAGAGGATCTCATCCGTGACGCCGACACAGCCATGTACTCCGCGAAGGCGGCTGGCCGCGCAGAAGTGCGAATCTTCGACCGATCCATGCACGAGGACGCGGTGGCCCGCCTGAAGCTCGAACACGATCTGAACCAGGCGGTCTCTGAGGGGCAACTCAGGCTCTACTACCAGCCGATTGTTTCTTTGAAGAGCGGCCAGATTTCGGGTTTTGAGGCTCTTGTGCGTTGGCAACACCCCGAGCGTGGACTCGTCTTTCCAGACGATTTTATCGGGGTGGCAGAAGAGACCGGGATCATCGAAGAGCTGGGCTGGTGGGTGTTGAACGAGGCCTGCGTTGCTGCCGCCAGGTGGCGTACGGAGCACCCCGAGTTCGCTGAATTGCGGATGAATGTCAACCTCAGTGGTCGCCAGTTTCGTGTTGCTGATCTTGCGGAGCGGGTCGTCGGTATCACCACGTCGCACGGACTCTCGCCGGGAGCGCTGCGGCTGGAGATCACGGAGACCGTCGTGATGGAGGACGCGCAGGCGTCACGGGAGGTGCTCGCCGAATTGCAGGGTCAGGGCGTCGGGATTTGCATCGATGATTTTGGTACTGGCTATTCCTCACTTAACTACCTGCACGCTTTTGACGTCGATGTTCTCAAGATTGACCGCTCTTTCGTCCGGCGCATCACCCGTGAGCACCGACCGGAGATCATCGGGACCATTCTCGAACTGAGTCGGAGCCTGGGGCTTAGTGTTACCGCTGAGGGGGTGGAGACGCGCGAACAGCTGCTTCAGCTACGCGAGCTCAACTGTGACCTGGGTCAGGGTTACTACTTTGCCAGGGCGTTGGCACCGCCTGAGGTCTCGCGGCTGCTCTCGCGGAAGCCGATCTGGTAGTCGCGGGCTCCCGTTCTTGAAGAGAGCTGGCTCCTGGCCAACCCTCGGCAGTTCCGTTCAGGAGCCGAGCATGGCGCTGACCGCTGAGCGCAGCGTGGGTAGTACTGCCTGAGGAACAACGCCCAGCGCGACGATGCCGATTCCCACCGCCAGTGTCACGACTTTGGGCCAGAGTGTGGTCGGGATGGGCTGCGCGCCTTCATCCGCGGGCGTTACATAGGCCGCCTTGAGGACGATCAGATAGTAGTAGACGGCGATGGTGTTGTTGATGCCAGCGATGAATACCAGCCAGAACCCACCCTGATCGATGGCAGCCTTGAACAGGAACCACTTACCTGAGAATCCTGCAGTAGGCGGTACGCCAGCAAGCCCGAGGAGACCAACCAGGAGGGCGAAGGCCAGCCAGGGGGCCCTGGAATGAAGACCTGCTAGTGAGGCAATTGGGATGCCGTTGTCGGCACTTCCATCGGTGGCGACTGCCGGCAGGGTGCGGCCAAGTTCGATGACCACCAGGAAGCACAGGAACATCAAGGCAAGGTAGGCGATAGCGTAGTAGCTGGCTGCCGTGTAGGAAGCCGAGTCAAGGGCCACGAGGCCGAGCAGAATGTAGCCGCCCTGGGCTATCCCTGAGTAGGCCAGGAGCCTCTTGAAGTCGGTCTGTATCAGAGCCGCAAGGTTGCCGTAGGTCATCGATGCTACGGCCAGGCCCCCCAACAGCCAGGACATCTGCTCTAGCGAGAGACCCATCGAGAGGAGCCGTAGCAGAGCTGCGATGGCTCCGACCTTGCTCGTGCCCGCGATGAACGCCGCGACGC
>CAZEIY010000278.1:0-5866 GCA_964512375.1 uncultured Rickettsiales bacterium
ATCTCTCGTAACAGGTCGTTGCTTCCCATGGTGTAGGCAGGTCGCTTGTCCGTTTCGGCCAGCGCAGCCCGTACTTCTCGTAGCTTGTCGAACAGACTGCGCGCGGTGCCTGAGAGCGGATCGGAGTTTGCTACCGCTCGAATTGAGCGACTCGCTGCTGCAGCGCGTCGACTGGTGGGGCCAACCGGGGGAAAGACCATCTCGAAGCCTTCGCTGTCCTGCTTCATCACCCGGGTGCCCAGCTCGGCGAGATTGAGGACTCGATAGCGGCGCTCGTATCCACGGATTGTGCGCGTCACTTCGGTCTCGACCAGGCAGCCCGCGCGCACCAGGGCGCTCAGCAGCTGGGCGGTCTCGTCCTGGGTGAGGTGAGAGAGCAGACCAAAGGTCGAGAGGCGATGAAACCCTCTCTGCGTGACGTTCTTGGCTTCGGAGCCAGCGAGCACACGGCCCACCAGAGCGGCGGTGTGGCCGTTCCCCATGCGCGCCACGCAGGAGAGCGCCTTACGCACGACCAGTTCCTCGTCGGGCTGCAGCGCTCTGGGCAGCTCGATGACTCCGGGGCCACGCTTGCATACGTCGCAGCTCCCGCAGGAGTCCCAGTCGACGTTCTCGCCGAAGTAGTTGAGGATGGTGCGTCGTCGGCACTGTTCCTGGTCAGCGAAGGCGACCATGGAGTCGAGCTTGTCGTACTCGCGTCGCCGTCTCTCGCGTAGCGGCCCGAAGTCGAGATCGAATTCCTGGCCGGTGCGGAGCAGGCGAGCCCCACTGCATCGTTCAGCCTGGGTCCAGGTGATCAGGCTCAGATCTTCGAGTCGGCGCATGGCGCCGCTCAGACGCGCTCGGTCGACATCGAGGTTAGATGCAAGCGTCGGCAGGTGCAGGGGAATGTGGCGTGGCAGGGTCGCCGCGATGGACAGCTGGCTGGCGGTTCCTGCATCGCTGGTCGGCTCCCTCTCGCCGGCCCCGACGGAGTCCCAGAATTCATCCGTATTGCGGGGAGGAGGAACGCTGAAGTTGTAGCTCTCGATGGGGTGCCCACCTTGCGCGCGCAGGGCGCCGAGCTCTTCCCATAATTGCCTGGGAAGGCCCGCTCGGGTTGGAGCTGGTGGCCCCTCGCCGTCGGCGTGCAGAAAGCTGACTTCGGTGAGGCCCTCGCGGACGGGCAGGCGTCGCAGCCAGCTCTCTCTCTCGAGCACGATCATTGAGGCGCCAACCATGCGGTCGGTCACTCCCTTGCCCATTGCCTCGGCGATGGCCTGGTGGCTCCGGAATACCGGGTTACAACCCGGCTCCTCCAGTGCAGTCCAGGTGCCTCGCACAGCAGCCTCGGGGGGATGGCTGTTGTCGATGAAGAATTCCTGGATGGCTCGGTCACCGCGCTTGTACAGCAGTACGATCTCTGCGGGCTTTCCATCGCGGCCTGCGCGACCGATTTCCTGGTAGTAGGCCTCGATGGTGCGCGGGATGTCGTAGTGAATGACGCTGCGCAGGTTTTCCTTGTCGATACCCATGCCGAACGCGTTGGTGGCTGCGACGACGGGCAGGCCGCCTTCCATGAAGCGGTCCTGGATGCTGCTGCGTTCTTCGCTATCGAGACCGGCGTGATAGCCCGCGCAGCGTTCCCCTGACTTACGGAGTGCTTCTGTCACCGCCTTTACAGATCGACGGGTTGCGCAATAGACGAGGGCGGGGCGACCGACTTTGCCCAGCTCGGCGAGGAGCAGTTGTTGTTTGTGGTTCTTGGATCGTGCCGGTTGCACGCGAAGGTGCAGGTTGGGTCGGTCGAATCCGGTGACGAAGACGCCGGGTTCGCGCAGTTCCAGGGTGTCCAGGATGTCCTGGCGGACCACGGGTGTTGCCGTCGCTGTGGCAGCAATGGTCGGCGGGAAGCCGAGGTCTTCGCGGACCTGTCCCAGGCGTAGATAGTCGGGTCGAAAGTCATGGCCCCACTGACTGAGGCAATGAGCCTCGTCGATGACGAACAGGCCCACGTTCGCCTGAGCGAGCCGCCGCGCGAAGCCTCCTCCGCGGAAGCGTTCTGGAGCGACGTAGAGGATGCGGATCTCGCCGTCGATGACCTGCCGTAGCCTGGTCTCTCGTTCTTCGGGGGTGATGCTGGAGTTGATGAGGGTGGTAGCGACGCCAAGCTCCGTCAGCGCATCGACCTGGTCTTTCATCAGCGCGATCAGTGGGGAGACAACTACCGCCACACCTTCGCGGTACAGAGCAGGGAGTTGAAAACACAGTGACTTACCGGCGCCGGTAGGCATCACGACCAGCGCATCGCGCCCCGCGGCGACGTGACTGATGACCGGTTCCTGGCCAGGTCGATAGTCGCGGTGTCCGAAGACATCGCGCAACAGCGCGCGAAGCTTGGCTGTGTCGGGACTGATCTTCTGGTGAGTCGTTTCTTCGCCGTCCGTGCTCCTCGTCATCCGAAATATTCTCTCCAGCGAGTACTGCACCACGTTCCAGGTGGGCAGGTGAAGGCGAAACTCGTCAAGGAGGAGCTACGTCCACCATAACGGTGCGGTGACGTTTAGACCGTCCAGGAGCCCCTGACAAGACGGGATTTTCTCCGTCTCGGGTCAGCAAAATTCACCTTGACAAAAAAACCGTCGCGTACTGCTCACCCAGGCATCTCTGTGCCCGGAATTTCCTTGATGGAGAAGTACAGATACGCATATAATTTTTACGAACGAGCGGATCTAACCCACTGAGTTTTAAGGGGTTTTTCTGTCCGCACGCTTACGTGGAGGTGCGTGATGTCTGCGATGGCCGAAGTCATGGATTGGAGCATCTGGGGTGACGGCTCGGCCGAGGTCCTGGACTGGCCGAATCTAGGTGAAGTCTCCCCAGTGGTGCTGCGCTGTCCCACCTGCGGGCTGCATGTCACCCTCTTCGTCGATACCTCTCAGGGAAGTCAGAACTGCACGGAGCGGTGTCCGCTGTGCTTGCGGGCGGTGCACCTGGCGGTCACGGTGAGCAATCTCTGCGTCACCAATATCTCAGCGCAGCGTCCCTACTAGAGGAATCTCGTCCACATATTTTCTGATTCGTAGAGTCTCGCTGCGGGACGCCTGTGGCACCTTGATTCGTCGAGAGAAGCGCTTTCTCGCCTACGTGCTCCTTGATGATGGTGGTGAGGTCGTCGCCCACACGAACAACTCCGGCAGAATGACGGGTTGCCAGGATCCAGGCAGCAGGGTCTGGCTCAGTCCCGCGGATAAGCCGGGTAGGAAGTTGAAGTGGACCTGGGAGATCGTTCACGCTGGCCCTCTCGCCGTGGCGGTGGGCGTCAACACTCTGATGCCGAATCATCTGGTTGAGGAGGGAGTCCTGACAGGGGTGGTGGCTGAGCTTCAGGGATACTCGACGATACGACGAGAGGTGCGCTACGGGAGTGAGCGCTCGCGGATCGATCTTCTCCTCACGGACGGCGAAGGACTGGCGAACGCCTGGGTCGAGGTGAAGAACGTCACTCTGGTGCGTGGTGAGAGGGCGCTGTTTCCTGACGCAGTCACCACTAGAGGGCGCAAGCACCTACGTGAGCTTGCGGCTCAAGTGGCCTCAGGCGCGCGTGGTGTCCTGGTCTTCGTGGTGCAGCGGAGTGATGCGGTCGAGGTGGCGCCTGCCGATGACATTGATCGGGAATACGGGTTAGAGCTTCGTCGGGCGATGGCTGCTGGCGTAGAAGTTCTCGCTTATCAGGCTGAGGTGAGCCCCGAGCGCATCCAATTGGTGCGAAGCATTCCGGTGGTGCTGCCGCCAGCGGCATGATGCAGGTATCCTGCCGCCGCTATGGGCACCACCATCATCGAGAAGTTCCGGCGCGGTCTATTGATCGCGATCAGTCTTGGTGTCCTCGTGTATCTGGGCTATGCGCTGTGGGCAGGCTGGGACAAGGTGGCAACCGCTCTGGTCAGCTTCAAGCTGCGTTGGCTGCCGCTGTTGCTACTGCTCAGTCTCGGCAATTATGGGATTCGCTACCTGCGCTGGGAGCTGTACCTTCGCACGCTGAGTATCAAGGTGGCCTGGAAGACCTCGTTGGCCATTTTCCTGGCTGGTCTGGCGATGACCATTACGCCCGGCAAGGTGGGCGAGTTTCTCAAGTCGTATCTTCTCAAGCAGAGCGCTGGCATCCCCATGGCGAAGTCCGCACCGGTGGTGCTGGCGGAGCGGATCACCGACCTGCTCTCCTTGTTGCTTCTCGCATCGTTTGGGGTGGCCAGCTATGGCGGCGAGGACGGTGTCCTGGTGCTGGTAGTGGCGGCTGTTGTCGTGCTGGCAGCGCTGATCGTGCTGCAGAGCCGTGTCCTTACCGAGGGCGCTCTGTCCTTTCTGGGCCGTCTTCCCATCGGTGCTCGAGTTGCACCGAAGATAGAGGAGTTGCTCTCGGCCTCCCGATCTCTGCTGGGCATGCGGCCCCTTGTGGTCGGGCTACTTCTCGCCACAGCGGCCTGGTTCTGTGAGTGCCTTGGCTACTATTGGGCCTTTGATGCCTTCCCCGACTCACCTGGGTTGGATCTTTCGGTGGCGGTCTTCGCTTACTCCTTCTCGACGGTGGCCGGTGTGGTCAGTCCAGGTGGGATAGGCCCCACGGATATTGGCCTCATCGAGCTGGCCTGTCAGTTTACCGAGGGGCTGAGCGAGCGCCGAGACATCGCTGCTGCGGCTTCTTTTGTGGTCCGTCTATGCACCCTTTGGTTTGCGGTATTTCTTGGGGCGTTGGCGCTCATGCGCTTTAGGGCTGACGTTGCTGTCGATGTCGATGTCGCTCGGAGCAATGCGGAAGCCTGATTCAGGCAGGATCTTCTCCTCCACAGTGGGCCGAGTCGCCTGCTAACATCTACGGGCTCCAATCAGGCCTCACCCGCGTCAGTGCGGGTGAAGACTGCTGGAAATTCTCGCGAGGAGAGGTCCTTGACCCGATTCGTATCACTGCTGTCGCTCTTCCTCTTGCTGCTCTCGCTGCCGGCGTGCAGTGATGGCAACGGGCCAGGGGGGAGCTTCAGCGCCGGCGGCAATGGCGGCGATGATGCCGATGACAGTACTGAGCCGCTCGCTCTGGAACTGGTCGTAGTTCAGCTCACTCCCGATCTTCTCGATTTCGGCGAAGTGGATGTCGGCGAGGAAGAAGAGCTGACCACGACAATCAGCTCATCTGGCGATCTGGACCTGATCATTGAGGATCTCACCCTTCCGTCCGGCTTCAGCAGCGCCCTTGCCGTTCCTGTAACTCTGGCGCCGGAGTCCACTCGGGAGCTCACCGTACGCTTCTCGCCGACCGTCGTAGGAGCGATCGCGGGGGATCTCGTGCTCGTGACGAATGCGGATCAACAGATTCGCGGTGGTGAGGCGGAAGAACTCGCTGATGGCGAGGTGTTGTTGGCCTTGCTTGGCGAGGGGATGGAGCCCGGGCCGAACTCTGAGGACTGTAGCAACGGTATCGATGACGACGGCGACGGTGATATCGACTGTGACGACGGCAACTGCGTCGGCCTGGTCCTGTGCGAGCCAGAGGACTGTGGCAACGAGGAGGACGACGACCTGGATGGCCTGGTCGACTGCCTTGATCCGGAGTGTGCGACGGATTCGGACTGCCTCGTCGCAGAGATCTGCAACGACGAGGTCGATAACGACGGCGACAGCCTGACTGATTGTCTGGACTCAGACTGCGAGTCGAGCGTGTTCTGCAACGTCGAGATCTGCGACAACATCTACGACGATGACGGCGACGGACTGCTGAATTGCTTCGATCCTGATTGCGCTACACACGCAGCCTGTGTGTCTGAGAACTGCCAGAACGGTCTCGATGATGACAGCAATGGTCTGATTGATTGCGCAGATCCCGTCTGTTTCC
>CAZEIY010000279.1:0-320 GCA_964512375.1 uncultured Rickettsiales bacterium
GCTGCGACCCGCATGGTCCGCCGACTGGTGCGCGAGGGGCGGGGTGTCGGATTTCGTACCGTCATCTTGTTCACCTGGGGCACCGACACGGCCGAACTTGATGGATGGCTGAGAAAGAGGCAGGTGTCTGGCCTGGTGAAGCTGGCCGTTGACCACAAGGGCACCTTTGGCTCGTCGACGCGTTGGTCTCCAAGGAGTGCCGCGCTTGTCGATGAGGCGGGCACCGTAGGCCTGTTCTTTGGCGCATCGGAGGAGTGGGATTCGCGTCTTGGCTTCGACGGCGGAATGACCTCGGACATTCTGTTCCGTGCCTGGGAGAA
>CAZEIY010000279.1:330-5855 GCA_964512375.1 uncultured Rickettsiales bacterium
AGCTGCTCAAGCTCAGTTGGATTCGAGCCCTGATCTTCGCCGGTGAACGGCTGACGATCCCGGGAATAAGCTTGCACTATGCACTCCGCAAGTGGTATCTGGAGGATCTGGTTCGTGCCAGCCTGCGTGCCTCCTGGGAGGGGGACAAGCTCCCTAGTGAACTCAAGAAGCTGGCGAAGGCGGGACAACTCTCCGACAAGCTCGACTTTCCTGCCTATGTCAGTCTCTTTCG
Organism: uncultured Rickettsiales bacterium; assembly: GCA_964512375.1. Taxonomy (GTDB): domain Bacteria; phylum Myxococcota_A; class UBA796; order UBA9615; family UBA9615; genus UBA6601. Next base: position 563 of record CAZEIY010000279.1, read on the forward strand.
TCCTGGCTCGACCGTTCGCCTGCGTGGAGAGTCTAAGGGGGGAAGCATCGGTGAAGCGATCGCGAAGGCCGCTCAGTCCGCTCTCGCTTCGGCTGGCCCGGCAGCTGGCCAGTGGCGAGCTGATGTGGCGAATCTGCGCTTCTCTATCGACCTTATCGGGCAGCCGAGTCCTCTACCGACCCGGTACATGAAGTCCCTGTGGTATCTGATCGAGCCTGGCGTCGATGGCGTCATGGTGCGTCGCGGTGATGATGAGGGCGTGATGCTGCCCGCCGAGCCTGTGACTCAGGGTCTGCTCTCGCCGCGCAAGCGTCCACGTACCAAGAAGATCAGCGTCATGTTCCGAGAAGCCTGTAAGTGGGCAGGGTTGGCGCTCGATGACTGGAAGAAAGCGGACACCGAGCTTCTTCGTTTTCGTAGCACCTCCTTCGGCGTGGTCACGGCTGATGGACCCGCTACGGACTTCTACCGCGGCAATGTCCTCTTTGACCGCGAGCCGACTGAGGCCGACCTGCTCGCTTCGATCAAGCTGGGTGGTCGCTGGTTGGTGGGCACTGTCAAAGACGATGGAAAGTTTGACTATGAGTATTTCCCTAACCTCGACCGAGGCAGCACCGACTACAACATCGTGCGCCACGCTGGCTCCGTGTACGGCCTCTTCGAGACCTACCACCTGGCCCTTCAAGAGGACTCTATGAGGGAGGACGGGGACCTCTATCTCGAGGGCGCCGCCAAGACGATGGACTTCATTTATAGGGCTCTGGGCAAACCCAACGGAGACAGTGTCGGGGATCGTATCTGCCTCTTGCAGCGTGACCGTAAGAATCGTTGCGAGTCGGGGTCCGCCGCGCTGACTCTTCTCACCTATCTGGTCCGTCCTCCCCGCGAGGAGGTGCCCGCGAAGTATCACGCTCGGCTCTATCGAGAGGATGATGACAAGCTGATCACTGGCCTTGGGCTCACGCTGCTGGACATGATTGATGGCAACGGCAAGGTCTTCCGCAAGTACAGCGAAGCGATGCGCCTGGATGCGGTCAAGAAGGAGCCGCTGTACTACCCGGGAGAGGCGATGCTCGCGCTCATGAGGCTGTACAACAAGACGGGCGAGGCTCGTTGGCTGGAGGGCGCGAAGAAGATCGGCGAGCGCCAGGTGAAGTCCTATAAGAGAGACCGCTTTCAAGTGCCAGACCACTGGGTGATGCAGGCGTTTCTGCATCTGTGGCGGGCAACCAAGGACGAGCGCTTCACAAAGAGTGGCTATGCGATGGCAACCCATTACAGTTCTGAGCAGTACCCGAATGTGATGACCCCGTTTCCCGATTATCTCGGTTCATGGCGGCGTACTAACGACACTCCACGTACCACCCGTGCAGGTTCTCGCAGTGAGGCTCTTCGCGCCATCGTGCACATGGCCTGGGAGCGGGGCGACGACGCGACCATCTATGAGGACAGCCTGTTGGCCGCCTCGCGGCACATGATTGAGCAGCAGTTCTCCGAGCGGAATGGATACTGGTTGCCCAATCTGGCTCGGGCAGATGGGGCCTACAGGATGGGCCAGGTCGACAACCACTGTCGTATCGATAACAACCAGCACATGTTGGTGGGAATGGCTGGCGCCCTGGAGGTCCGGCGGCGACGCGATGCTCAGTGATGCGCTCTTCTTTCGCTGCGATGGCGCTGTTTTTGGTGCTACTCATCCCGCCGGCGCACGGTGGCGAGCAGCTTGCTGATCTGGTCGAGCAGGTTGCACCCTCGGTGGTCAACCTGCACACAAGCGGGCTGCGTCAGTCGCGCAGCTATTGGGATGCCTTTTTCGGTGGACCAAGGCGGTGGGAATCTCTGGGCTCAGGCTTCGTGGTTGATGCCGAGCGCGGGCTGATTGTTACTAACCAACATGTGATAGGCAGCGCCTCGGAGATTCTGGTTATGGATCACGAAGGCCAGGTGCACGAGGCTAAGTTGCTCGGCGCTGACGAGGGCATCGATCTTGCCCTCCTTCAGGTCCCAGGGCTGGACCTTCCCGCGGTGAAGCTGGGTGACTCCAAGACGCTGCGTGTTGGAGAGGACGTGTTCGCAGTCGGCAATCCCTATGGACACGGCCACAGCGTTACTCGCGGCATCCTCTCCGCCCGCGCGCGCTCTCTCGGCCGAGATGAGTTCGACCTCTTCTTGCAGACGGATGCGGCGATCAATCCCGGCAGCTCCGGTGGCCCTCTTTTCGACATCACCGGGCGCGTGGTTGGTGTGAACACGGCCATCGACGCCCGAGGAGAATCGATCGGCTTCGCCATGCCGGTTGAGCTCGTGCGCTCTGCGATGACGAAGCTCCTTAAGGGCGAAGATGTCGTCCCGGGCTGGCCCGGCTTGCGCCTGGAAGAGGAGCGGGGTGGCACACTCCGGGTGGCAGCCGTGTATCCCGGAGGGCCTGCCGAGAAGGCAGGCGTCAGGGTAGGGGACTTGCTCCAGAGTGTGGATGGTTCGCCCTGTCGAGGCCGCTCTGGTTGGTCCGAGGCCTTCGGTGGAGCCTTTCCAGGTGACCGACGAAGCCTGGGATTGTTACGCGGTAAGGCTGCGGTCAGTGCCGCTCTGGATCTATCGAGTCGTGATGTTTGGGCACGTGCCCGAGTGGGCCGAGCTCTGGATGTCGAGGCGCTACGAGTTCGGGTGCAGGCCATCGCTCCCGATGTAGCTGATGGCCTGCTGATCGAGTCGGGTCTCGAGGTCATTGCCGTGGGTCGGGGTTCGTTCTTTCGCAGGGGGGACATCATTATCGAGGTGAACGGCAAGACGGTTCGGAACGCCGGAGATCTAGCCGTGGCCGCCGATCTGGCGATTCGTAAGCGTTGGCTCTCTGCGGTTGTTCATCGCGACGGCAGCAAGGCGCGTATAGTTCAGCGCTGGTAGATCATGGGGTTCAGCACCTCGAATAGCGCAGCCCTCAAAGCTTGATGTCGGTGCAGGCTGGTCTCAGCCAAAGTAGCTGGGCTGGTTGCCTGGCTTCCACTTGATGTTGCAGCCCAGGCTGGGCAGTTGCTCCTGCCCGAGTTGTGTGCCGGCGATCAGTGCATCTAGCGCGGCACGCAGATCGCTACCTGTAACGGGCACCTCATTGCCAGGGCTGCTGCCATCCATGCGACCCCGGAACATGAGTCTTCGATTGCCATCGAGGAGGAAGAAGTCGGGCGTACACGCCGCGCCGTAGCTCTTCGCGGTCTCCTGGCTCTCGTCGTACAGGTAGGGGAAGCTCCACCCCTGGGCCTTTGCGAGGGAGGTCATCTTGTCGGGAGCGTCATCGGGGTACTTTTCCACGTCGTTGGAGTTGATGGCGAAGATGCTGATTCCTCTACCCTCGTATTCCCTATCGATGTTCCCGATTTCCTCGATCAGGTGAACGACGAATGGGCAGTGATTGCAGATGAACATCACCAGAGAGCCGCGCTCGCCGGCGCTCTTCGACAGTCTGATGCTCTCGCCGCCCACTGTGTCGGTTAGGAGGAAGTCGGGGGCAGGCTCTCCCAGGTTCAGCATCATGGTTGAGTGCGTACGCGCCATCTTGAATCTCCAGGGTCAGGGACGCACATCCTTGCCTGAACTCTCATCCTTGTCATTCCAGGAGGGCTGATTCTCGCCCGCGATGGTGTAGCTGTGACCGTCCATGGATACCGCAATGGGTATCTCGCCGACGACGCTGCCCCACTGCGTCGGAATGCCCTGCGGCCAGCTCTTCAGTGCGGCGGCGTAGGTCACGAGCTGGCGGGCAGTCTTCGCTCCGCGCTCGACGACCTCTGGATCGGGATGTCCGTAGAGCCCCCCGCAGGAGTAGAGGATGAACTCCGGGTCGAGTGCGGTGAGCAGGTCCTCGGTACTGGAGTGCGACGAACCATGATGGTTGGCTCGGTAGATCTCAACGTCCATTTTCCGGCCCTGCTTCTGCCAATCCTCGACCAACCATCGCTCGACGTTGGTGTAGGTCGAGGACTTCTTACCGAAGCTACGGTCGGTCGAATTGGGATATTCCTTACCCTCGCCCGGCCATGCGGCCCCGGTTAGATCGCCCGCGGTAAACAGCTCGAAGTCTCCTCGGCTGATGAGCAGCGCGATGGAGAAGTCATTCTCTGAGGCGGGAGCCTTCTCGTAGGTGCCCGGACTCTCGGCTTCTATGGCGGCCAGGGCGCTCTTGCCATCGCTGCGGCTGCCTGCGACCGAGAGGACCTCGACGATGACTCCGTCCCCCAGGTCAATTGACCCGGTGCCAAGCTCTGGCAGAACCCGACTTCCAACTCTGCCAGAGCTGATCCACGTGTCCATGTTCGCGAGTACGCCCTGGTGGGCTTTGGTGCGGGCTGCGTACTTGTCGTCGTCGCCGCGGTCCATCCAGGTGCCGATGGTGAAGCGATCTTTGGGGTCGTCGAGGAGCGCGAACATGCCGGTAGGCTTGCCTTTGCCTCGGGCGGGCATGCCGACATGGTCGGCGTGAAAGTGGGACACGAGGAAGTAGTCGACGCCCCGACGGCCGGTTATCTCCTCGATACGCTCTGCCACGCGCAGGTGGTTCTTGCGATCACCACCGCGGGCGCCACCCAGGTCGATGAGCAGCGAGCGATGTTGGGGCGCTGGTCCGAGAACCAGCATGGAGTCGGCCTGGCCGAGCGTGAAAACATGAATTCGTAGCCCTGCTTCTTCTGCCGAAATGGGGTCCGTCGTGCCAGAAGTCTGCGCTCCATCGGCAGAGGAAAGCGGCGCCGCGATCGGGCCTTTGTGCAGGCAACCGAGCAGTACTGCGAGGGTCACCGAGAGGATGAGGAGTCTCGAGACGACCCGAGGTCGGGAGGAAATCATTACCATCACTGCTGCCACCACCTTTCGACACCCCGTGCAGGTGGCCTATGATGCCAGACGGTTTGATGGCATCTCGTTCCTATTCGCGCCTTCCTGCGTTCACTCACTTCCTGCAGCTCTTGCTCGCGAGCTTGCGGGTAGCGATGTGTCTGTCGGTGATGTCGTGCCTGAGCGCACTTATTGCGGCGCCGGCGTTGGCTCGGGACTTCTCCGTTGAGGTTCGCGTAGCCGACGAGGGCGAGCTGCGTCAACTGTACTACGACGGCCTGCTCGACGACGAAGAACTTGAGCTGTTGCTGCGCATGCTCGAGTCACCAGTCGACATCAACCGGGCTGAGTCCTCAGATCTTGTCTCTCTGCCCGGGGTTACTCCATCGCTCGCGACCGACATCATCGAGTCGCGAGATGCTGATGGTCCCTTTAGTTCGCTGCTAGACCTCATGGCGCGTGTCGA
>CAZEIY010000280.1:0-5845 GCA_964512375.1 uncultured Rickettsiales bacterium
CTCGGATTGAGGCCGGCATGGCCGACCTGCGACTGGGGCGCTTTACTGTCGGCGATTTGATTCGTGACGTGGTGGAGACTGGAGAGGTCCTCGGTTTGGAGAAGCAGGTGGGGGTGAGTTGGATCGATGATGGTTGTGCAGACGTTGTGATGCACACCGACCGTCAGAAGTTGCAGCAGATCCTACTTAACCTGGTCAATAACTGGGTGAAGTTCAGCGCAGCGGGGACCGTACGGATTCAGAGCTCTGCTCTCCCCGACGAGAACATCGAGATCTCGGTGACTGATACGGGAATCGGTATACCTCCCGATGAGCTTGAGTTCATTTTCAATGAGTTTCGGCAGGTCGATGGCTCTTCGACGCGAGAGTATGGAGGTAGCGGGCTCGGTCTGACGATCTCACGCAAGCTGGCGCAGCTTCTCGGAGGAGATGTCTCGGTGGTTAGCGAGGTCGGGGCAGGTAGTACCTTCCGTGTGATCGTCGCCAGGGAGGTGACCGTGTCGTCACCTCTGCAGGAGTCGCATCCTTTTCATGGCGATGACGGCGGCTTTTGATGTTCTTTGACGAGGTCTTGCAGCTTCACAGCTCCGTTGCTGTCGAAGTGCTCGCGCAGGAGAGTTCGGATCTCGCGTCGCAGTTCTGCTGCTGAGTTGAAGCGTTCGAACGGACTGGTAGCCATCGCTCGGGTGAGGAGTTCGGCCAATGCCGGAGGCATGAGGCCTTCCTCGAGCTTGCGGAGCACCTGTCGATCGTCCCTGCGCCGTTGCCAGTCCGAAGACTCGTCTCCGCCCAGCGCTTCGGGTCCAACGATCGCTTCGTAGAGCAATGTGCCTAGAGCGAAGATATCTGCCGATGGTTGGGCAGCCTCACCCTGGGAGAGTTCTGGAGCCTGGTAGGCGCCGGCAGAGCTTGGGTCCTCTGAATCCGAACTGACTTTGGTGTTTGGCACCGAGGTGCCTCTGGGCCGGACCTGGAACAGGTTGCCAAGGCGGACCTCGGCAGCGGTCGAGATGATGACGTTGGACGGGACGACTCCGTGATGCACCAGGCCGTCAGGAGCCCACGGCGGGGAGTTGAGTTCGTGCAGGTAGGTGAGTACACCACACAGTTGATCAGCCATGTGCAGGGCTGCTTCGGCGGGGAAGCTACCTTGTAGCCAGACGCTCTGGAGCAGACGTCGTAGACCGATACCCTCTACCCACTCGCGGACCTGGTAGACACAACCACCGTCACGCCCATACTCGATCGTCTGGAGGAGTCCTGGGTGGTCCAGGCGAAGACCCAGGCGACTCTCATCAGTGAGTTCTTTGGCGCTGCTGAAGCCAAACTGCAGGGTCGACTCAGTTACTTTCAGGAGCACCTGTCGCTCGACGCCCAGCCCGCAGGGCCTCAGGGCCGAGTAGGTGCTGATGCCGTGGTGAGAAGCGAGCTGCCGAAGGATCTCGAAGTCCTTGAGAGCAGGAGCCGCGAGGTGGAGGTCAGGGAAGGATTCAGCCACCGAGAAGTCCAACAGAAGTGGCGGGTTGAGGGGGCGCTCCAGGGGTCTCGGAGGGACTCTGTGAAGAGACTTCAGAGCGTACAAGCCGTACCTGGGTAGAGCGGATTGGGTCCATTGAACGTGGAAGTTCGACCAGGCGGGCGGAGAGCCGGTGGCTCAGGGCCTCCCAGGGCGGAAGTGAGCCTCGGGGAACGACTTCCCGCGTTGTAGTCGGGGTTCGCTCGGGGAAGCCCTCATGGATGCAGTCTCGAAGCAGGGCAGCGCCATCGTCCACCTGCCGGTAGTGCATCAAGTCTTGAAGGTCGGACAGAAGATCGTCTGCGAGCTGGTAGCGCTGCGTTGCCTCAGGATGGAGGCAGCGACGGATCAGTGTGTCCAGCGCGGCTGGCGTGTCGGCGCGCAGTTGGCGGAGAGCTGGCGGGTGGCAGTTGGCCAGGGATTCGCTGATCTCGTGATCAGTAGAGCCGTCGAAGGGGCGCTCGCCACATAGGGCCTCGAACAGGAGGGTTCCCAGGCTGAAGAGGTCTCCCGAGCAGCTTCCGGCCGGCGCTCGCAGTTGCTCGGGACAGCGATACGGCAGTGGAGCTGGAGTTGCGCCGAATCCTCTCAGCTTGATGTTTCCACTCAGGGAGATGTGGACCTTCTCTGGAGAGAGGGAGCCGTGGTAGCTGACGGCCCCCTTCGGGCGCCATGGGAGCTTGTGTGCGTAGCTGAGGGCAGCGGCGAGCTGCCTACCGATGTGGAGGACTACATCGACGGGCAGGTGAAGTCCGCGGGTTGTCAGACGACTGAGGAGTTCTCCCAGATCGGGGCCGGGACTGTATTCGTAGACCAGGAAGTAGACGTGGTCGTCACGGCCTGCATCGAGGGTCTGAACAATTGCGGAGTGGTGGAGCGCTGATGTGCTTATGTGTTCGCGCAGCAGTAGGGCTGGTGGCGAGTCGGGGCTTCGCTCAGGGGCCGGGAAACAGGAGATAAGCACCTGCTTTTCTGTGCGATTGTGGCTGCGCTGGGTGCCGACGAAGAACTGGCTCTCGTCGCTGGACGAGAGGAGGTGCTGAAGTTGATAGCGATAGGTGGTCTCGCTCTTCAAGTCGCTTTCCCTCGTGCTACTGCCCAGCTTCGTTGAAGTCCCGGAAGACATTCTCACGGTACCAGCCAAGCTCCGCGACGCTCTCACGAATGTCGTCGAGCGCGAGGTGCAGTCCCTGTTTCTTGGGTGCGCCGCCAAGGCCGGGAGCCCATCGCTTCATCAGTTCCTTGATGGTGCTGACGTCGATGTTGCGATAGTGGAGGTGCGCCTCGAGGGCTGGCATGTAGCGACGCACGAAGCGACGGTCGTGAGAGATTGAGTTACCACAGAGCGGTGATGCACCCTTGGGGACCCAGCGAGCGATGAATTCGGCGACCTGAGTATCGACCTCTTCAATGCTGAGTGTCGAGCTACGTACCCGATCCACCAGGCCCGAGGCCGTGTGAGTGCGAGTACACCACTCGTCCATGTCGGCCAGGACGGCATCGCTTTGGTGTACAGCAACGCAGGGGCCTTCCGCGAGCACGTTCAGCGAGGAGTCAGTGACGAGAATGGCGACCTCGATGATGAGCTCGGTCTTGGGGTCGAGTCCGGTCATCTCAAGATCGAGCCAGATGAGGTTGTTACGATCGAGCATGGCGGCGCAAGCGTAGCAGAGAGACGCTAGGGGCTGGGGGTCTGCTCGAATCAGCCGGGACAGAATCCGTCCCGGATCGAATGCTACTTTCCCCGATGGGCAGCTTGCAGTAAGGTTCCGGCCGCTAGACGAGCGCGTCTGTTGAGGTGGAGCCCATGTCGCTGCTGATCATTCAAATCCCTTGTTACAACGAGGAGACGACCCTGCCCGCTACCATCGCGGACATCCCGCGTGAGGTGCCCGGAGTAGATCGTGTCGAGATCCTGGTGATTAATGACGGCTCAACCGATCGCACGGTCGAGGTCGCCCGGGAACTTGGTGTCGATCACTGTGTCACTTTTGCCGGAAATAGGGGTCTGGCGGCGGCCTTCAGGGCGGGAATTGATGTTTCCCTGCGCCTCGGTGCGGACTACATCGTCAACACCGATGGCGATAACCAGTACAGCGGTGCGGCGATTCCTGATTTGGTGAAGCCTGTTCTCGAGGGCAGAGCTGATGTCGTCATCGGCGACCGAAAAACCTCATCTATCGCCCACTTTTCCTGGTTCAAGAAGCGGCTTCAGACGCTCGGTTCCTGGGTCGTGCGACGTTTCAGTGGCACGGCAGTCCCGGATGCGACCTCCGGGTTTCGCTGCTGGAGCCGTGAGGCGGCGATGAGACTCAACCTCGTCAACGAGTACACGTACACATTGGAGTCGATCATTCAGGCCGGCCACGGCGGCCTACGTATCGAGTCGGTTGCTATTGCGACCAATCCGAAGCTACGCGAGAGTCGACTCTTCAAGAGTGTCCGCTCCTATGTCTCGCGCTCGGCGCTCGTCATTCTTCGTTCCTACCTGCTGTACCAGCCCTTCCGTACCTTCATGACCCTGGGTGCCGCATTGTTCTTGGGCGGTGTCGGCCTGGGCCTTCGTTTTCTGTGGCATTACCTGCAGGGCGCAGGTGGCGGCATGGTCCAATCTCTTGTCCTGGCCGCGGCCTTACTGGTGATCGGTGCGCAATTGGCAATGATGGCGATGCTCGCCGATCTGGTTGCTGCGAATCGGAAGCTGGCCGAGGAATCGGTTCTTCGCCTACGGCGCCTCGAAGCGGCGCGGGACATGGAGCGCGGCGATGCTCCCGCCGTACGCTTGACCCCCCCTGAGTAGGACGCCGAAGATGCGGGTGCTGATCGACATCCTCCACCCGGCCCACGTCCACTTCTTTCGCAATTTCGTTGCGGAAATGGAGGGAGCCGGCCATGAGGTGATGATCACCGCGCGCTCCAAAGAGTGTGTGGTCGACTTGTTAGACGAGTACCGCCTTCCTTACACCCTGATCAGTAGCCAGAAGACGGGCGCGTTCGGACTTGCAGCGGAGATGCTCTCGCGGTCCTGGTCTCTGATGGGCATTGCCCGTCGCTTTCAACCACACTTCATGACGGGAATCATGGGGCCGAGCATTGCGGTGGTCGGGAAGGCCCTGCCCTCGAGCAAGACCGTGATCTTCTACGACACAGAGATGGCCAGGATTACCAACTGGTTCGCCTATCCGCTTGCCGATTGGGTCTGCACACCTTCCTGCTATCAGGCTCCGGTTCGGGGCACCCACGTGACCTACGAGGGCTATCACGAGTTGGCCTACCTTCATCCCGATCGCTTCGTACCGGACCGGGAACTATTGCCCCGTCTGGGCGTCGCCGAGGGGCAGCCCTACTACGTCGTACGTTTCGTCTCCTGGGAGGCGAGCCATGACGTGGGTGAGCAGGGCTTCACCCTTGAGGGAAAGAGACGTCTTGTCGCGGAACTGGAAAGACATGGAAAGGTCTTCATCAGCTCGGAGCAGCAACTGCCGGACGACCTCGCCGAGAGGGTGCCTGACATTCACCCGACCGAGATGCACAGCCTCCTGGCCTCAGCGAGGATGCTGGTTGCGGAGTCTGCGACGATGGCCTCTGAGTGTGCCGTTCTCGGCGTGCCCTCGGTCTACGTTGCGAAGACGAGTCGTGGATATATCGATGAGCAGGCAGACCGCTACGGTCTGGTCCATATCTTCGACCACAGTCAGGAGAAAGAGGCCATGTCAAAGGCCTTGGAACTTGCGGGAGATCCCCAACTCGGTCCACGTTCTGCTGCTGCCCGAGAGCGGCTGCTGGACGAGAGGATTGATGTGACCCAGTGGATGGTGAAATTCTTCGCAGATCCAGCGTCTCTGACGATTCAGAACGGACCCTCAAGCTTCGTGGAGGACTCGGTCGGCAGGTGACTGGAGCCGGCGAATCACTCCTCGTCGTTCTCACCCTCGCCCTGTGACTCTTCCTCTTCGGGAGATGACTCTTCCTCTTCGGGAGATGACTCTTCCTCTTCGCCTTCTTTGAAGTTGGTTCGGAGCACCTCCTCGTCCCCGATGACAATGTCCTCTGGAGAGCCGCGCGAGCTCTCTCCAGCATCAACATCGGCTTGACGCTCGTTTCGCTTGCGGATCAGGTCGTCTCTTTTTTGCTTGCGTTCTTCTCGGCGGCGCGCGCGCTCTTCTCGCAAGCGTTCGCGTTCCTCGTCCAGTTCCTGGCGTCGCGCCTCCTGCAGGTCTCCGCTGCTTCCACCGTCCTCTGCTGGAACTTCGCTGTCGGGACTGATCGCTGGTGTGGGCTTGGTGGTCACCGGAGTCTTGGGCGCCTTTTCTTTGCGGCCGCGTCGAG
>CAZEIY010000281.1:0-5840 GCA_964512375.1 uncultured Rickettsiales bacterium
GAGTTGACCGAGGCCGATCCCAAGGTCTATCTGGTGATTCGCGAGGATCGTCTGCGCATGGCCGGACTGGTCTACTTCTATACGGTCAACGGTGAGCGTATCTCTGAGGCCGTTACCGTTGATGATGAGGATATGAATCGCTCCTACAGTCTGCTCAGCCAGAGCAATCTCTCGGTGATTCCCCACTTCATCCCGCCCTTCCCCATCGCTTCCGAGAATCGTGAGATGGTCTTGGAGAATGGTGAGCGCGTCAGCTTTACGAACGCGACCGAGAGCGGCGTAGATGTCGTGTACGAGAACTCCATCGACTCGACGCTCATCGCCGAGACCTGGGAGAGCGGCCAGCCCTGGGCTACTCGCAGCATTACGCCCACGGTTGACTCTCGTCTCCTCAGTGAGTCCGAGGTCACCGACCTGAGCGGTGGAATGGCTGGCACATTCGATGGCGATGACGACCCAGAAGACTTCGATTTCGTCGACCTCCTCAAGGCCGCCGTGAATCTCGACGAGGCGCTCAACATCAATGAGATGATTGGTTCCACCAGTCACGAAGTACGCGAGGGCTATCGCCCATGGGCTGGTTCCTGGTGGCGTCAGAGCGAGGGTGCCCTGATCTTCGGTCACAAGACGGACTCGATTCCCAGTAGCTCCGGTGGGGCGATGCCCGACACTGCCAATCGCCCCGACACCATCTCCGATGTCAACAAGGCTTCGTTCGAGGAGTCCGCAAAGTCTCTGCAGACGCTGGGCGAAGAGCTCCGCACCCTGCGCAAGAACGGCGACGGTGAGGGCGATGAGTACAACACCAAGCGGGATGAGTATCGCGAGACCCAGAGCGGCTTCGTCGAGAAGTTGTCTGGTTTCTACAATGGCGTTCGTGCTGCCATCGACGGTGGACGGATCACTATTCAAGACGGTCACATCAAGGGTAACGAGAACTGGAACGCCAGTGACGACGACCCGCAGCCTGCATTCGACTACGTGATCAACGACATGTCGCCCCTGGACAAGTTTGCGCTTCTTCAGCAGCTCAATGGTCGTACCCATGGCACAAACCCCTGGTTCGGTCCCGCCTGGGAGATGCTCAATCACTGGAGTCCCGCTGGTTCCTCATGGTGGGGGCATTGCAACGGCTGGTCCGCTGCTGCCATCTTGACCAATGAGCCTCGCGAGCCGGTAACTGTGGAGTTCGGCAGCACAAACCAGTACGAATTGGAGCTCACCGCGTCCGACCAGAAGGGTCTGCTGTCCGAGAGCTTTTACAGTCAGCTCAGCAGCTTCTATGGTGCTCGCTTCAACGATGACGAGGGCGATGACATCAGCGACCTCAGCCCCAAGGCCATCGTGCAGTTGCTGTCCACCTACATCGGTCAACGCGGCGTGCCGCTGGTCTTTGACACTTCTGCCAACGAGCAGGTGTGGAACTACCCCGCCTGGGGCTATGAGATGACCCTTACCGAGACGACAGTCGGCGGTGTAGCCGGTGCTACGGGGCTCATCAATATCAACACAGCGGGTACAGAAGAACTCGCGACTCTGTGGGGCATCAGCACGGTACGTGCACAGCGCATCATCGAGTATCGCCAGCAGCACGGTGCCTTCCAGACCACCGAGGAGATCATCGAGGTGCAAGGTATCGGTCGCGGCATCTTCGAGCGCATAGCTGAGCAGATCACCGTCTCTCAGGACACTGAGCTACGTACGTTCAGCGGCCAACTCGACGTGCGCTTCTCGACTGATGGTGTGAGCTACACGCACATCGATGCCGACCAGAACGCGCCGAATGGCTTCGTTAAGAACTATTCGTTCACCCTTGAAGCCAGTCCCGCGGGCGAGGTGATCAACAGCACCTGGCAGGCAGAGGATAACCATCCGGACTTCGCCTGGGTGCCGTACACGAACACGGTTCGGTCGGGTAATTCTGAGAACAACTATCTCGAGTGGACCGACCTGCGCGGCTACCTCCCGGAAGCTCTCCGCGACTAGGGGCCTGCGAAAACTCCCTCGAGGGCCTAGAATTGGTCACATGAGGGGAAAGTTACTGATTTCAGCGGCGTCACTGGCACTTGTGCTGGTGGCGTCGTCTTGCACTGGGGGTTGGAGTCAAGGCGACGACGATGACGCCCCACTCCCCGTAAGCCTCATTGGTATCGGGGTCACCCCCTCAAATCCCACGGTGTCTCTCGGTGAGCCGATTCAGTTCGTTGCGGTGGGCTACTACAGCGACCAGAGCACCCGTGACATCACCGATGTCGTCGAGTGGCAGTCCAGTGATCTTGATGTTGTCTCGGTCTCGTCGTCCCTCGACCAGGAAGGGCTGGGCTCGCCTGTTGCCGCGGGAACTGCTCGTGTACGTGCCAACTTCTTTGAGCTGCTCTCCAATGAAGTGAATGTCACAGTGACCGAGGCGGTGGTTACACAAATTCAGATCCATCCGCGGGCAGTAAGCCTGCACGTCGGCGAAAACGTGCAGTTGGTCGCTGATGCTGAGTTCTCTGATGGAAGCCACGGGAATGTCTCGGGCACGGTCCGCTGGATCACTTCGGATGGTGCAGTCGCCACGGTGGAGGGGGCTGGTCTGGTGCGCGCCGTGGGGTTGGGAGTGGCCACCATGCGCGCTGTGTACGATCAGGGTGGCGTCGAATTCGAGGGCGAGGCAGCAACCATTGAGGTCGTTGGAGGTGAAGTCCAGATCGATGGTCCTGACGTACGGGTTCTGGGGGTGACTGCGGTGAGCACGTCCAGTGGAGTGTCGTACAGCATCTCGCTCAAGAACAGTGGAGGTAGTCCCGCGAGCGGCTTTTGGGTCGACTTGTGGCTGGATCTGAGCGTTGGCCCGGTGGCTCCAAGTGAGGGCGGGGACGCTTATCAGTTTGTCGAACTCCTGGACTCGAACGAGACGACCGAGGTCTCTCTCTCATTGGCTTCGGTCCCGCCAGGCAACTATCAGAGTTGGGTCCTCGTGGACTCCCTGGCGTCCCTGAATGAGGGTAGCCTGGGAGAGAGCAACAACACCTGGGGACCTGAAGCGGTCAGCGTCTCAACGGTCAGCTCAAGTGAGAGCGCGGACCTCAGCGTGACGTACCTCCAAGCCTTCAGTCAGCCGAGTCAGTCCCAGGTGCTCTACATCATTGACGTCACAAACAATGGAAGCGCCGTGGCGGAGGACTTCGTGGTCGGCGTGTTCGCCAATCCCAGCTTCCCGCCCGTGGCTCCCGCTTCGCCCGATGAGCAGGTGGTCATCCCGTCTCTTGCGCCTGGCGGCACCGCCTATCTAAACCTCACGGTGCGTTCTATTCCTCAGACATGGTGGCACTCCTACGTGCTGGCCGACGCCCTCGACGTGATCGCTGAGCCAAGCGAGACCAACAACCTGGCATCGTCCCAGGTGCTTCCCTGATGGCCCATTGGCAGCCCTGGTAGGGGCTACTGAATCTGGACTTGGGCGCCAATCCGGTTAGTCTGTCGCGACTTTGGGCCCCTCGAGGGGCCGATGTATGGAAGCGATGTCATGATCTGGAACCGCGAGTGTTTTCCTGCGAGCCTCACCGAAGAGACCCACGCCGTCGTGGCGTTTTCCGGTGGACTCGACACGTCTCTTTGCGTCCTGCTCCTGCGTCGTGAGGTCGGCTGTAGAGTCACTACCGTGACCGTCGATACGGGGGGCTTCGACGCCGCCGAGATCGCCTACATCGAAGCGCGCAGCAAGGAATTGGGCGCCAATGAGCACATCTTCATCGACGGCCGTCAGGCCGTGTATGACCAGCACATCGCCTACTTGATCAAAGGCAACGTTCTCCGGGGCGGTGTCTATCCGCTGTGCGTGGGCGCAGAACGCGTCGTTCAGGGGCGCGAGGTAGCCGAGGTTGCCAGTGCTCGCGGTGCGGATCTGATTCTCCACGGTTCGACGGGGGCCGGAAACGACCAGGTGCGGTTTGAGGTCGCCATAGCTGCTACTCGCCCGGATATTCCCACTTGGGCACCCATTCGCGATCTGGGCATCACCCGACAGCAGAGCACGGACTACCTGCGCGGTTGTGGCTTTGTTGTCGAAGACAAGACCACCGACTATTCCATCAATGCGGGCCTGTGGGGAGTGACGATCGGCGGCAAGGAGACCCACGATCCGGCGGCCTATCCTCCACCTGAGGCTTGGCCCAGCACAGTCGATCCGGATGAGGCGCCGCCAGCCGGTGTGTTCATGAAGATCGGCTTCGTCGATGGTCTCCCGGTCTCCCTGGATGGCTCCGATACCTCAGCGTTGCAGCTGCTTGAGGAACTGCGCTCTGTTGGCGAGGCCCATGGGATCGGCCGTGACATTCATCTGGGTGACACCATCCTCGGCATCAAGGGCCGGATCGCGTTCGAGGCGCCAGCAGCGGCCATTCTGATTCCGGCACATCGGGAGCTGGAGAAGCTCGTCCTCTCGCGCCTACAGCTCTTCCACAAGAACCAACTGGGTGAGCTCTACGGCATGCTCCTGCACGAGGCGGGCTGGTTCGATCCGGTCGTCCGGGATATCGAGGCCTTTGTCGACAGTTCCCAGCGCCGGGTCACTGGAGAGGTCGAAGTGCATCTCCGACAGGGGCACGTGGCGGTCCGTGGAGTGCGGTCTCCTTTCACAATGATGGCTCCTGAGTTGGCGCGCTATGGCGAGGAAAATGCGCTCTGGGATGGACGTGACGCCGCTGGTTTTGCGCGAATCTTTGGTACACAGCAGTTGCTGGCCGGGCTCGCTGCCCGGCGTGCCGGCGGGGAGTGAGCGTAGCGAATGGCCAGGCTCTGGGATAAAGGGAAGCCGCTGGATCAGTTGATCGAAGCTTATACGGTCGGTGACGACCCGACGCTTGATATGCGCCTCGTGCCCTTCGACGTCGCAGGGAGCAAGGCGCATGCTCGCATGCTGCACACCTGTGGGGTGCTCGATGCTGATGAGTTAGGTCGTCTGCTAGGTGGCTTGGACGGCATCCTTGAAGCCCACCAGCGGGGTGAGTTTGAGATCCGCCGTGAGGATGAGGATGTCCACACGGCCATCGAGAGGGTGCTGGTAGGCGACCTCGGGGACACCGGAAAGAAGATTCACACGGGACGATCACGAAACGATCAGGTGCTCACCGACCTGCGCCTCTGGCAGCGGCAGGCCGTTGCCGATGCTCAAGAAGCATTGGATCGCGTGGGAAGCGCTTTCACTGAGTTTGCTGAACGTTGGGGGGACGTCCCTCTACCCGGCTATACGCACCTGCAGCGTGCCATGCCGTCCAGCGTAGGTGGCTGGGCCAGGGCCTATGCGAGCCTGCTGGCAGACAATGGAGTCCTACTGCGTGCCGCAGGCGAGATGGCTTCGTCTTCGCCTCTGGGCTCCGCTGCCGGATACGGAGTACCGGACTCTCTTCCTTTGGATCGTCAGCAGACCTCCAAGGAGCTTGGCTTCGAGAGAGTGCAGCAGCCCGCAGAGGCCTGCCAGTCATCTCGCGGTAAGGCCGAGGCTTCTTTGCTCTTTGCCCTGGCCCAGATGGCGGGGGATCTCAGCAAGTGCGCCTGGGATCTCTGCTTGTTCGTTACGGCTGAGTTCGGCTTTTTTAAGCTGCCAGACGAGTTCACTACCGGCTCGTCGATCATGCCCCAAAAGCGCAATCCCGACGTCTTGGAGTTGACTCGCGGTAAGGCTGCCATCGTGCGTAGCGCGCTCATTGAGGTGATGGAGATCGCATCGCCACTCCCGTCTGGCTATCACCGGGATCTGCAGTTGCTCAAGGGACCACTGTTCCGGGGCTTTGATGTCTGCATGTCGATGCTCGCCGTGATGACGCGGGTGCTCGAGGGGCTCGAGGTCGATGAGG
>CAZEIY010000282.1:0-5815 GCA_964512375.1 uncultured Rickettsiales bacterium
ATCGTCTCCTGCGCTGTCGTCGTCACCTACGTGGTCGTCGTCATCACCAGCACAAGCCGGAGCGCCGGCGCAGCCGTCGTCGTTACAGTCAAAGAGGCCGTCCAGGTCGTTGTCGGCGTCGTCGCTGCACTCTCCTGCCTCGTCGCCCTCATGCTCCGAAGAACAACCCAAAAAGAGCAACGCCAGATGACAACAGAGGTACAGAATCCAGAGTTTTGTAGGCCTCACGACGGTCTCCAGACCGTCAGCCTAGGTCGAACAGGGCAGATTGTCGTCTTGTGCTTCCGAATGACCGGCGGCAACTTGCTCGGGCTGCCAGGCCTAGAAGAAGGGCATGGGAGACTGCCCGGTAAACCACTCGTAGTGGTGTGTGAGCAGCAGGACCAGCCAGAGCCCGAGCCCGCCCACAATGGGCTTCCAGCCGATCTCCCCCAGTGAGAGGTGCTGGTCTCCACGAAGAATGGCTGCAAAGGGCACGATCGACGTCTCTTCGGCGTAGGCCCGCCATGAATTGCCGTGGCGAGCAAGTCGCCGACTCTCGATATGCCATGTGCCCAGAGCGCCGAGCCCGACGAAAGAACAGATCAGCAGGACCGTAGCGAGGTCTCCGTTGGGAAACAGGTGCAGCAGACCCCAGAGAGTGAAACCCATATTCGCCGGGTGACGGGTGATCCGCAGCACCCCCGTAGCCACCTGCTCTTGGTTCAGCGCCTCCTCCTTGCCGGCGATGGTCGGGCTGTCGATCGTGTAGCCCGACCAGATAAGGATGCAGACGAATGGCATGCCAATATTCGGCACCCAGCGGGTCCACGGAGATGGTCTCCAGAGTTCCACAAAGGGAGCCGCATCCCAGGCGTACCAGGTCAGGGCCAGGGTGATGATTGCCTGCACCGTATACAGCCACTGGAACTGGGCCTCCCCCATCGCGGCCACCAGGCGAGGCCGAATCCAGGAACTGCTTAGAAATAAGTGAAGGAAGATAAACAGAAAGCCGGAGACTGCGACCGCGAGGACCGAGCCACCCTCTCGGGGCTCGGTTTCGGGAGTGGGTTCGCCGAGGGCCGCCACGAGGGCCGCCACCTCGGGTTCACTCAGCGGGATGACCGGCATCATTCCAGCGACGTAGCCCTCGGCCACATCGGCTGTCGGGTCCACGATGGACCGCCGTACATAATCGGCTCCCTTTGACTCAACCACCCCCTTCAGGGTGGGACCCGCTGACGCCGACCCGTCGAGGGTGTGACAGGAGAGGCAGCCCTTCGTCTGGAGGAGCGCACGCCCCAGGTCCAACTGGCTTGCCCAGGCTGGCACCGCGACAAGCTGAGCGAGGAAGAGCGCCAGGTAAGCAACGACAACGAAACGGCTGATAGGGGAAGTCGATCCGATAGCACCTCATTATTCATGTCCAGACAGCATGAACACAATGCCTTCGTGTTCCAACGAGGTGGAAGCCTCGCCCGGTACCAGCCCTCAGTCCTTCGGTCGTCCTATACAGCTCAGCCGGACATCCATCTTGGCCTCGTCGGGAAAGGCGCAGAGCCTCTGTAGAGAGAGGACGGCATCTGGGCAGCTCCCATCGCTCTCGGCCAGCCGCATCAGGCCGAACCACTCCATCGGTCGGGATTCCTGGCTGTCTGCGCTCCCAGTCGTAATCGAGTCGAGACGGTCGCAAGCCACGGCCGTCGCCTCATCCTTGGCCTGGAGCGCTTTGAGGGCCTCCTTCGCGGTGACGGGGTGCCCTGACGAGAGCGCCGCGAACAGGTGGTCGAGGCTATTGGCCCGCTGGTTTCCGATCAGGAACGCGGCTGGCCCACCGATGACAAAGAGTCCTGCTAGCAGGGTCGCCAGCAGCTCGCGAGTAGAGAGCTTCGGGAGCTTCGTCGCTTGATAGATCCGCATCAGAGACGCGATGAGCAGTGGGGGGCCCGCAGCCAGTGTGAGGCCTGTCGCGGCCGCCACAGAGCCCCCGAGAACCGCGGCCACTCCGACGAGCCAGTAGAGCTTGCTGCCGAGGCGCCACTCGGACCCGAAGATACGACCGAAGAGCATGACAGCCACTGAGGCGACAAAGAACAAGAGCAGCACCCGGCCTGCGTCCAGCGCACCGGGCAGGGTCACACGGGATGCTGCGTCGGCGCAGAGACTGCAGGCCTTCGCCGCAGAGGGCACCGCCAGTCCCAGGGGCACCGCGAGCGCTGCTGCGCCCTGCCTCCGAAGGGGTAGGAATTTGTGTGAGGACGACTCCATTGCGGGATCGTACATGCAGAAGCGAAGGGCTGCGGTGGCTCTCGATCCAGCTGGCAACACCGGGGCGCTCGAGTGCTGAGGACTAAACGACAGGGAACCAGCCCGACGTGCCCTGACTACATAGTGATCGTGGTCAAAGAGGGGCAAGGAGTGACCACGCCAGCGTCAAAGAAAGCGCGGGGTGGTCACTCAGCGGTCGGCCACGTTCATCGACAAAGGCAGGCTCTCGGGTCCAGGACACGGATCGAAGGGATACAGCGGTACTGGATCGAAGAAAGAAACGTTCAACATGGCTCGACTTTCCGCAATGGCTCTGATCACAGGCCTCCTCGAGACCAGCGTCCTCGAGCGCCTTCGTGACCGGGCCCAAGCCGGCTTCGTTGAGGTCCCCAACCACCACAACAGCGTGACCACTCGAGTGGTCAGAGATGGCAGCCAACAGGACCTCGACCTGCTTCGTCCGCACCGCGATGTCTCCTGAGTGGGTGCCGGCATCGAGATGCAGGTTGTAGAGGTCGATGCCGTGGCCCCCAGTTCCTGGCAGCTCGAGACGAGTGAGCAACAGCCCCTTGTTGGCCAGGCAGTCATTGGCATGGCCAAACACTCCATGGCAGTCGCCAAACGGTACGAAGAGGCTCTCCTGGATGGGTATCTGCGCATAGGTGCTCAGTCCCGGACCTGCGGGTACGCCGCATCGACGCTGCCTGGCATGAACTGACGAGAGGAACGCCAGTCGCTTATCGAGTGTTTTGTGGACGCTGAATGTTTCCTGGAGGGCGACAACCTGGTGCTCAGACAACAGGGGGGCGATGCGATGTATGCGCCAGTTGGGGCGATCGCCTGCAAGTCCAGCAGGCAGGCCGTGCACGTTGTAGTTCAGCAGGCTCAGCTGGCCGGAGTTCTCCCGATCGATGGCAGCCGGTGGCAGGTTCCCCGGCTCCTGCGCACCAGCACCAAGCCATGGCGTCATGAACAAGAGCATGAGCCAGATGCTCAGGTGAGCTGACGGAACGTGAGAACGGCGCACCGCCTCATCCTAGCCGAGGGGCGGAGCGGGGGATGACTGAGGCTGGGTGGGTGCATCAACCAGCGACTCCCAGGGGCCTAGATAGCCGGAGGTCGGGGCTATTCGCTCAACCCGGGCGATTCATCCCATGTGACCACCCGAATGGCGGTCTCGTATTCGTTGATGGGGCTCTTGAAGAAGGTCTGGAGTTCGCCCTGGCTCATGAGCACGGCTCCTCCCCTGTGCATGGGGTCGCTGACCACGAACTGTCCCTCGGTGGAGGCGGGGAACACCGCGATGAAGTGGGGAACAGCCCCTGGGCCGACCGATCCATACTCACCCGAGAAGCGGTCGGTCCACGCTTCGGTGATGTGCCCGTGGGCGATCACGGCCCCGCGACTCTGCACCAGCGTGTTCAGGTGGTTCCAGGAATAGCCGAAGACCGGACTCGCACCGGCGACGGCGATCCCCTGGGGGAGGGAGGGCTCGGCCTCCATCAGGTTGAAGTAGACCGGATGGCTGTCGTCATCGACCAGGATCACGCCCTCGTCCTCGTAGAGGGAAGCCCCTTCGTGGAGTTCAGAGGCATTGATTGCCGGATAGCTGGGATACATCGTGGCCCGAGCGTGGTCGATGGCCATTTCAGCCTCCAGACCTGCTGGTGAGACGCCCTCGGCCGCCATCAACATCGCCAGGCTGGCCGGCCCGCAGTTGTTCGACTCCGTGTCACTCATGCTCCCCGATGGATTCCAGTGGGGGTCGTATATCTGCGTGACGAAGAACTGGTTGGCCCAATCAACATCCGAGAGCTCCGCCATGTCTCCACCGGCACATTCCAGCTCCAGTTCGAAGGCACCTTCGGCCTCCTCGGCGCCATCCACGACGATGAAGTAGTTGCGGCCCGCGACGGTCTCAAAGCTCAGCTCGTTGAAGCCACGCTTGACTGCGTTCGCGGCGGAGCAGACCCCGTCCTCGCCGTCGATGATGAAGATGTCGTGGTTGAGGAGGGAGGGGGCGGGGTCGACGAAGCGCGCCTCGACGGTGCCTGTCGTGGTTGCCACGAAGGCGTAGGTGATCTCGGGGCCCGCGTAGTTCCCAACAGAGATCGGGTAGCCGTCCATCACGTCGGTCACGCCGGAGTTGAGGTCGGAGGTGTCGCCTGAGATCCGCTCTCCGCAGGTGATCGAGCGTACGGGAGCGCACTCGCCACCGAAGCTGTAGGAGTCGCTCGAGGAGTCGTCGGACTCGCCGAAGGGGTCGTCGATGTTGCCTCGACCGTCGAAGCGCTCCGGTTCGCATTCGCTCACACCCATCAGCGCGAGCGCGAGGACGGCTGCGAGAGCGAGTCGAAGTGTCTGTCCGTATACGGTCATGTCATGGGTCCGGGGCGTCTGGTGTTGGTGTTGGAGCCCTACGTATAGAGGGCCGATGTTGTGACAGCGTCACAAGTTGGTGAAAGAGATGTTGCGGCCTGGATGGGCTGTTCCAGGTGATAGGCTGGGCCTCATGTTGACTCGTAACCCAGCTGCCTCGCTGCTCGTCATTCTCTTGCTGTGTGGCTGCAATGTCCTCACCAACAACCGTCTGGATTTCGATGTCGACGGCTGGGATGACGCACTTGATTGTGCCCCAGCGGACCCTGCCATCTTTCCCGGCCAGGATGACCCGGTCGGCGACGGTATTGACAGCAACTGCGATGGGATGGACGGGACGGATGCCGACGGCGATGGATATGCCGCGGCGATCAGCGGCGGTATCGACTGCAATGACTCCGATCCCAACATTCACCCCGGCGCGCTCGACCCCGTTGCAGAGAGCGAAGATTCAGACTGCGATGGCCACGAGGGCACCGACAGCGATGGCGATGGATACGCATCGCTGCTCTCTGGAGGCGAGGACTGTGATGACGAGGATGCGGCGGTCAATCCACTGGCCGAAGATGTGGCTAACGATGGCATCGACAATGACTGTGACGGCGTCTTGTCGGTGGATTCGGATGGAGATGGCTTCCTGGCGGAACAGGACTGCAATGACCAGGATGGGGCGGTGTTTCCGGGGGCAGACGAGCCCCTCGACGGCATCGACAACGACTGTGACGACCTCATCGATGAGCAGACCGACGCCTTTGACGACGATGGCGACGGTTCTTGCGAAGGAGTGGATCTGGACGGCAATGGCAGCCTCGACTGCAGAGATGACTCCCAGCCAGGCGACTGCGACGACGACGACCCCAGCATGAATCTGGCCGACCAGGACGGCGATGGCTTCTCTACCTGTGCGGGCGACTGCAACGATTTTGGCGGCACCAGCTTTCCTGGCAGCATCGAATTCTGTGATGGCACGGACAACGACTGTGACGGCACGGTCCCAACTCAAGAGTCGGACCAGGACGGCGACGGCTTGTGGGGCTGCATGGGTGACTGTAACGACGACCCCACTGATCCAGAGGCAGCGGCGACTCACCCCCTCGATATCGATGGCGATGGCTACTCCACCTGCAATACGCCGCCTGACTGCAACGACAACGACCTGTCGATCCACCCCGCCGCTCTCGATCCGGTC
>CAZEIY010000283.1:0-5796 GCA_964512375.1 uncultured Rickettsiales bacterium
CCTTCGAGAAGCACGACCTGCCCGGCTCGACACGCTTCTGGGGGGTCTGGACGCCGCAGCACGACGAGGTGTTACGGCCCATGGACGAGTTCGAGGCCGAAGCCATGCTGCGCGAGTCCGAGGAGGACCAGCAGTGGCGCGTCGTCTACACGCACGTCTTCCCGGGCGGCTACATGGAAGACACGGTCGTCTACCTCAGTGACGAAAGCGGAGAGACGATCACCTCGTTGGTGGTGGATCCCCTCATCGGCCGGGTTCGGAGCATCCAGGACAAGGTCGAGGTACCCGACACCCGAGACCGCGATCGGAGCCTACAGTGAGGCGTCGTCATGCCCACAGCATCGGCTTCACGCTGCTCGAGTGCCTCATGGCGCTGCTGCTGATCTCGACCACGCTGGTGATCCTCATCGAGAGCCAGAGTTGGGCGGTAAGGTCCCAGGCTAGGGCGACGCGCATCAACACGGCGACCATGCTGGCCAGCGACGTCATGACCGCCCTCGAGCTGCGGATGGCGAAAGAAGGCTTCGGCGAACTCGAGGTGCACGAACGCGGCGACTTCCACGACCAGCGCTTCGCGGATGCCTACGAGGACTTCCGCTGGGAGTACGAGGTCGAGAAGGTGGAAGTGAAATTGCCCGACCTGGGGCAACTCATGGGCATGGCCGGCGATGCCGGCGACTCGGTGGGCGACGCGGCGGGCATCGCTACGGGTGGAGCGGCACCGGCCAACGACCTGGTAGCGCTCGACTCGCTCGGCCTCGACCTGTCGATGTTTGGCGACATGATGGGCAACTTCCTGCGCGAAGCGCGGGTGCGGGTCTGCTTTCCCGACGGCAATGACAGCAACGGCGCGCCAGTCGACGATTGCGTCGAGTTCATCACACACCTGGTCAATCCTACCGGCCGCGTCATGAGCGAAGAGGAGCAGTTGTTGCTCGAAGCCCAGGAAGACTTGGGAGGCTCTCCATGAGATGGGCGTCCGAACTCCGCAGGGGAACCGCGAAGCGTCGCGGTCTGACACTCATCGAGTTGACCCTGAGCATCAGCATCATCGCGGTGATCACCACGATCTCCTACTCGGTGCTGCACGGTTCCGCCGAAGTTGCCCGGGAGGCCGAAGCCCGTTCTGACCTGCAGAAGATGGGCCGCAATGCGATGCGGATCATACAGCGGGAGTTGAGCCAGTCGTTCATCAGTCAGAACCAGACCGAGTACTTCAAGACCGTGTTCAAGGCCGAAGATCGAGACCCATCCGACGAGGTCTACTTCGTCGCCACAGCCCATGAAAAGCGCTACGCAAACCGCAAGGAGAGCAATTTCGCCGAGTACGGCTACTTCTCCGACTCCGATTGGAACAAGGGTAACTTCCGTACCCTCGTACATCGAGAGTCGACCATTGTCGACGATGAGCCAGAGCGCGGTGGGCGAATCCTCGCCATGACGCACAACCTGAGGTCTCTGAACCTTCGTTACTACGACAAGACAAAAGAAGAGTGGCTCGATGACTGGGATAGCGAGAGCAGCGATCAGATGAACCGAGTGCCCGATGCCTTTGAGATCCGCATGGAGCTCGAGGACGACCAGGCACGAACCGCATCGTTCTACACCCGAATCTCGGCGACGCCATGACTCCTGTCCGCCACCTCCTCTTACAGCTCCGCTCTCGTAGGCTGCCTCAAGGCCAACGCGGCTTCGCGCTGCTCATGGCTCTCATCCTCGTCGTATTGATCACCGCGTTTGTCACCGACTTCAACTACAAGAGCCGCATCGACATCATCAGCGCCGGGCATCACCGAGACGACGTGCGCGCCGGCTACCTGGCGAAGTCGGGAGTCCGCACCTATGGCCTCTTGCTCGTAATGGGCCGGCAGGTGGGGCGGAACCCGATGGCGCAGGGCCTCCTCGCTTCGTTGGGCATGAACCTCGACGGCGCCGCAATGGTCTGCCGCAGCATTCCGTTCCTTGACACCGCCATGCTGCGCTTCATGACTCAAATCGGCGACGGAATGATGACCGACGAAGAGGAAGGCGGATTACTCAGCCTCATTGGAGTAGGCGACGCGGAAGACGCTGGCACGGGTCAAAACAGAGTGCCCGTGCGCGGTGAACTGGACGAGAGCAAAGAGGGAGAGCAAGAAGGACTCAAGCGTGACCTCCTTGCCTTTGAAGGTGACTTCAAGGTGGACTGCATCGATGAGTCGAGTCGCATCGACCTGAACGGCTTCGCCAACCAGACCTGGGCTGGCTACACCCTTCAGCAGCACCCCACAGCGCTGATGCTCTACGGACTGATGGCCCATGAAGACTTCGATCCGCTGTTCGAGGAACGGCTAAAGATGGACCGATGGGAGCTGATCGGCAACATAATGGATTGGGTCGATGCCGACTCGCAGCGATCAGGACTATGGGGGGGCGACGAAGACGCTCTCTACGACAACTATGAGCCGCGCTACCGCTCCAAGAATGGCCGATTCGATACGGTCGAAGAGGTGCGAATGGTGCATGGAGTGAACGACGAGGTGTGGTCCCTCTTTGGCGAGGCGCTGTCCGTGCACACCCAGAACTTCAAGGTGAATGTCAATTCCGCCAGCCCCGAGATGATCCGAGCTCTGATCCGTGCTTACACAGACCCGGCCATCGTGCCCATGCAGTTCATTGACATGAAAGTGCCTGAGTTGATGGCTGAGCGGATCTTCATTCCCTATGCGCGGGCAACGGACTTCATCTCCAGGGTGCAGGCCAAAGAGATCACCCTGCGGGAAGTGAATCGTCTCAAGACCATCATCAGCACCGACAGCAAGGTGTTTCGCCTCACCTCGACGGGCTACGTTAATGAGTCCACCTACGACACAGTGGCTGTCGTACGAGTCAACAACAACGGGGTTCGTTACCTGCTGTGGAAGGAGAACTAGATGGCCGGTTACGTCATTGGACTCGACCTGGGCCCGCGCTGCGTGCGGGCTGCCGTCCTCAAGACCTCACTGCGTGGCTACGAGATTGAGGACTTCCTGAGTGTGGAGCCACAACAGCCCGCTGCTGGCGAGCCACAGGACCCCGGCGCCGTCGCTGCCGCCGCGCGGGCAATCCTGGATACCGTCGAACACACCCCAGTAACGATTATTGCCGGCCTCTCAGCGCGCAGCGTGTCGACCTGGCTCATCGAAATGCCCTTTTCCGACCCGAAGCGAATCGCGCAGACCCTCGCGTTCGAGGTCGAGAACTATGTGCCATGGGATCTGGACGAAGTGGTGCTGGACTACAAGCTGGTCGACGTGAGTCGCTCCGGAGCGCAGATACTTGCAGCGATGGCATCGTGGGAGCGCCTCGAAACGCAACTTAAAACTCTCAAAGAAGCGGGAGTCGATCCTCGGCACCTCACAGTCGATGCAACGGCTCTTGCCCTGCTGGCACCCGAGGACGAGAACTGCGCGGCCATTCTCAACATCGAGAGCACCTGTACCCAGCTGTGTGTTGTCTCTGAGAGCACCTGCCGTTGGGTACGCTGTGTCGATCGAGGAGGTGACTTCCTGGACGGTAAGATAGCCGCCGGCAGCAGCGCCTGGGAACATGCGGGAAACTCTCCACTGTTGCGCTGGAGCACCGAGATCCGCACCAGCTTGCTGGCTGCCGAGGAAGCCGGAGCACCAACTATCGACGTCATCTATCTGTGCGGAGATTCAGCGAGGCTGAGTGCGCTCTGTGGAAGTCTGAGCGAAGACCTGGGAGTCCCGGTCGAGCTGCTGCAGCTTCCCCCACCCAAGCGTGGAGCGGCGCATGCACCCAGCCCCGAACCCGAGCACAGCCTCTGCTACGCCCTGGCCCTGGCAGGCTTGCCCGAAAGTCGGAAGACCACCATCGAGTTTCGAAAAGGTCGCTTCACCTACGAGGCCGACAGCCAACTACAGGCGAGGCTGGTGCTCGCTGCAGTAGCCGCCCTCGTGTTACTCATCCTTGGTGGTGTCGGCGTACACCTCGCAAAGACCACGGCGCTGAAGGGAGAACTCAAGGCGACCAATGCGCAACTGGTCGCCTCGGTACAGGAGGCCTTCCCCACGGTGCCGCCGAGCGCACTGCTCAGTTCAGAGTCGGTGATCAGCGTGATGAACGAACAGGTGGCAGGTGTCGATGAACGTATCGCCAACCTCACCGGACCCGAGCTGACCCCGCTCATCGCCCTACGCGAGATCTCCAAGATCATGCCGACGAGCGTTACTGTCGATGTCAGCGAGTATCTGGTCAACAATGAGATGATCCGCATCCAGGCCAAGACCGACTCCTTCGGCAGCGTCGACACCATCGAAGCAGCCATCCTCGAGAGCCCACGCTTCAAGGGGGCTCAGAAGAGCAACGTCAACAAGGCGCGGAACGGCAAGATGAGCTTCACTGTGACCATTCCCCGCAATGCATCCGACGAGGAGGAGGAAGGATGAACGCGAGCGATTCCATTAACAACGTCTCCGAGCGCGTTCGCGACCTGCTCGGAGGACTCACACCCCGGGACCGGCGCACGCTGCTCTTCGGAATCACCGTGGTGCTGCTGGTCGGAGCCTGGTTCGCCGTAGGCGGCATGCAAAAGTCCACCCGCCAGCTAAGCCACAACCTCACTGCAGCTCAGGATGCTCAGAAGCAGGTAGAGGGCATGCTCGCTGACTACCAATCGCGAGTGGGCAGCGCCGATGCGCTCGAAGCAAGGCTTCAAGCCGGCAAGGACTTCACACCCCTCACCTGGCTGGAGAAGGTTGGCAACGACATGGGTATCTCGGCAAACATTCGCTCAATGACCGAACGGGGCATCGTCGAAACCGACTACTACCGGGCCCAGAAGATCAATATCCTGGTCGACAACATCAACCTGCAGCAAACTGTGGATCTGCTTCATAGACTCGAGTCCGCCCCCCAGGCTGTACGCTTCGATGAAGTCCGCCTGAAGACGGATCGGAAAGAGAAGGCTCTACTCGACGTGCGCATCGACATCTCGGTTCTCGGTCCTCTGGAGGGCGCATGAAACCGATCGCCCGACGAGTCCTCCGGCTACTCGGCTACTCGCTGTGGTTCTCCGTCGTCTTTGTGCTGCTTACCTGGCTTACCTTCCCTTGGAATCGAGTGCGAGACCACGCCATCGTCGCCGCCGCCGACTCCGGGCTCAGCTTGCAGTTGGAATCCCTGAAAGCAAGCACCTCGTCGGTCAAGGCGCGCGGTCTGCAGTTCACTTCTTCCGCGGAAGGCGCCAAGCCCTGGTTGAGCCTCGACACCCTGCGAGTTGGAAGTAGCACCTCAGGCGTCATCAGCGCGGCCCTCGCGCTGCGCTCAATGATGCAGGAGTCTCCCCCATCCAACTCGGCAGAAGCCTCCCGGCGTGTGCTAGATGCCCTGGGCCATCTTGAGATTGATGCCGAGCTCTACGATGGCGAATTCGACCTCCTCGCCGAGAGTGACGGTGAGGTGTCACGAATTCACTCCGCTCTCGAAAAGCTGAGCCTCGATGACTACACCATCGCGCTTCGCAGCTTCACCGCCAACCCGAAGGGCAAGCTAAAGGGTGGCAGTGACATCACCTGGCATTGGGAAGACGCGAAGAAGTCGAGCGGGTCCATCGACATGGTCGCCAACGGCCTGATTCTCGACGGCCTCACCGTGGCTGGCTTTGGACTTCCTGAGACGGCCTTCGACCGCTCCGAAGTACACATCAAGATCAGTCGAGGGCGGGCCGAATTTCGTGACACTGCCTTCGACTCTGATGTCGTGCAGGGTGTCGTCGAAGGCTACATTAACCTCAACACAGAGTTGCCGCGCAGC
>CAZEIY010000284.1:0-1836 GCA_964512375.1 uncultured Rickettsiales bacterium
CACCTGCTACCGGTACAAGCCTTCCGATACCACCAAGGTGGCCCTCGACAAGGGACTTCGCTTCTGGTTCGCCAACACCATCCCTGGTCCTACTGAGGGGACGCTGTCCCTACGGTACCCGGGTGATCCCACAATCCACTCCGGCAGCGTCGCGCTGGTCGCCCTCGCGATCATCGAGTACCTGCAGACCGACGCGCCCATGGAAGAGGCGTGGGAAACCGAACTGAAGAGCAAGCTCGACGGCTACCTCGCCTTCCTGCAGTACCTGCAGTTGCCCGACGGACACATCGCGAAGGACTATCACCACCAGCGCGCAAAGCGAAGCAAGCGCTCGAGCCCCTACTACGATGGCGAGTCCCTGCTCGCGCTGACCAAGGCGGGGAATCAGCTCGGCTACGACTCCCTGGTTCCCACCATTGAGAAGGCAGCGAGGGCTATGGCCGAGCGCTACACCATCGAGTCCTGGGCCAAGGACCGCGACTCCAAGGACACCAAGGGCTTCTTCCAGTGGGGCAGCATGTCGTTCGTCGAGTACTACCAGGCCGGCTGGAAGGACAAAGAGCTGTTCGGTGATGTGGCCATTTCCCTGGGGTACTGGATGGCACACACCCACGCCACCTTGGAGCGACGACGCAACCACGCCTATGCCGTCGAAGGCATCCTCAGTGGCTGGCGCATCGCCAACATGCGCGGTGACATCCCCGCTCAGGTGGATCTGCTCTACACGCTGGATCGCTCCCTCCACAAGCTGAGCACGTGGCAGATCGGAGGCCCCTTGGCGAACAAGAACAAGTTTCTCGTGTCACAGGCCAACACCGACCCCCTCACGCAAGGTGGTGTCATGAACGCGAGGAAGCCCAGCAAGGAGCCGGTCTCGAAGGATGTCAGCCACCAGCTGCGTATCGATGTCACCCAACACCAGATGCACGCGGTGACCCTGGCCCTCGAAGAGGTCTACGTAACTCGGCGCTGACCACAAGTGAACTCCTGAGGGGAGCGTCTCCGCCCCCCCTTACGGTGGTGGCTCACCGCCTGAGGCACCCGCTGCATCCACACCGCCGGCCTCCTCGGATAGCCGCCAAACGGAACCTGAGAGAGCATGTCCGTCGCCCTCATTACCGGCTCTGCCGGCCTGGTTGGCTCCGAAGCCACCCGACTCTTCACCGAACGTGGTCTGGATGTCGTGGGCATCGACAACGACATGCGCGCCACCTTATTCGGCGACGAAGCCAGCACCACATGGAGCCGCGCCGAGCTCGAGCGCACCCTGCCCTCATACCGGCACATCGACGCAGACATCCGTGACAACGACGCCCTCGCGAGTGTGTGGAAGCGCTACGGAACCGACATCAAGGTGGTGATCCACACCGCAGCACAGCCCTCCCACGACTGGGCAGCCAGGGACCCACACGTCGACTTCTCGATCAACGCAACGGGCACCCTGAACCTTCTCGAGATGTGCCGAAAGCACAGCCCAGACGCTGCGTTTGTCTTCACGAGCAGCAACAAGGTCTATGGCGACAGCCCCAACCGGCTCCCTCTAATCGAACAGGACACTCGCTGGGAGCTCGAGCCCGGCCACCCCTTTGCTAAGCACGGCATTCCCGAGTCCATGAGTATCGACTCGAGCCTGCACAGCCTGATGGGGGCCTCGAAGGTCGCTGCCGATGTGCTGGTCCAGGAATATGGGCGCTACTTCGGGATGAACACGGTCGCCTTTCGTGGTGGTTGCCTCACCGGACCCGGTCACTCAGGCACTCAACTCCATGGCTTCCTGGCCTGGCTGGTCCAGTGTGCCATGACAGGTCGGCCCTACACAGTGTTCGGCTACGAGGG
>CAZEIY010000284.1:1846-5789 GCA_964512375.1 uncultured Rickettsiales bacterium
CCCAAATCGACGAGCTGGGGGTCTCGCTGGGCTTCGGCTACGAGGGGAAGCAGGTTCGGGACAACATCCATAGCCGCGATCTGGTCGAGGCCTTCTGGCAGTTCTTCGAGCAGCCGCGAGCGGGCGCGGTCTACAACATCGGCGGCGGAATGAAGTCGAACTGTTCGATGCTTGAGGCCATCCAGCGGGCCGAAGCCCTCTGTGGTCAGAGTCTGAACTGGAGCTACGATCCACACCACCGCATTGGTGACCACATCTGGTACATCAGCGACCTGCGCGCTTTCAAGACTGACTATCCGCGCTGGTCGATGAGCTACGACATCGGGCGCATCTTCACCGAGATCTATGAAGGGCTCCTCGAGCGTCTCCCCCCTGGAGCGCAGTCGGCTTGAGCAACCGCTGGGAGGTTCAGTCCCTCGCCGACTGGAAGCGCGCCGCCCCCCCCGGGCTACTCCGCATCCTCATTCCACGCATTCAAGTTGTATCGACGACACGTAATCGCTGGCATCCAACCGCTCATGGCACAGCACTTCAACCTGACCGTTGAGTTGCCGCTCAAAGCGATGCTGCGCGGATACTCCTTTGCGATGGTCCCCAGCAGCTGGACCAATCGCAGCAAAGATGAATCGAGGTTTCACATCCGCGAGATGAGATCTCGCCACTTCTTCATCATCTTCTGCGCCTGGTTAGAGAAGATGCTCAGCAAAGAAGATTACAAGGGCCGAACCGACCTGTGTCGCTCGCAGTTGCAGGTCTGGCGCAAGTGACCACTTCAAGAAGTCCAGCCGATGAGAGGGCCAGACATTCAATGGGCCCTGGGACTGGTACCATGCAAACTTCCTCGCACGCGGGGAGTGATGTAGGTGCGAGGTTTAGGGGCGCTTAGCAGGAGAGTGAGGGGTCGCGCATCTGGTCGAGCCTACGATGCGCAGTCGAAAAATGAGTCCGATTGACCAGAACATGAAGGCGAGAATTGGCACCGAGAGCCTCGCTACACGGCGCAAGCTGATCCTCAACCTTGAGAAGGTGCTCCGCTCCTATCGGCTCTACGAAGCCCGAGGCACCCAATACGAGGCTCACGTCAACGAACTTGCTGGCCAGGCGGCTCTCGCCACCGAACTGGACGATGTCACGGTCAACCTCAGCCCCTTTGGCCCCTACCTCGAGGAAGACGAGCCTCCTTCAGACGGCGAATTCGCCCGACAGTGGTTCACGCTCTTCGAAGAAGGAGCCAGGCAGATCGTGTTCATGCCGGGCATCGATGGGCGAGAACTGCGCGAGCTACTCCACGTCATCTGTGCCGAGACGGAAGACAACGAAGACATAGTCACCGCCCTCTGGCGCAAGGAGCTGACGCACGTCCAGATCTACGTCGCCAGAGTCCTGATTCGGACCATTGAGGGAGTGTCCGAGAAGTCGTTCAGTCTCCGAGATGAGTTAAATCGATGGAAAACCCTTCTGAACCCAAGCTCCCAACGTGATGGGAGCGGTAAGAGTGCCGGCGAAGGGGAAGACTTGATCCAGCTAAGCCCCGATGACTTTCGTGTGCTGGCTCTCGAGGGCGACTCATTTGACTGGTGCAGTCTATCCGGTGAGGAGCAGGCGGAAGTTCGCGAAGGACGTCGCAAGCCGCGCATCGCCGATAGCGCAGACAAAGAGATTGGCGACTTCAGCCGCTTTCTCGATCTCGCAGCCGACGTCGGCGAGGAGGCTGACCAGATCATTCTGGACGTAATCGCGGGCATGACGCGGATGGGAAACACTGAAGACCTCAATCGCATGATCTGCACGGTGGCAAAGAGAGGTGGTGATTCCGCTCGTTCCTTGCGCAAGCTCCTCGATCAAGAAGATGGCCTCGACATGCTGCTGCCACTCATCGAAGCCTCTCCTACCAGCTTCGAGGACTCTCTCGCTGCCATCGCCGAACTCGACGCCGAGGCCGTCTCGGCACTCCTGGAGAAAGTCGACCAGGGGGAAGTCCGCGACACCCTGGACGGCTTCGTCGCCACCGCAGAAGAAGCCCCGATGCACTACTACTCGGCGCGGCTACTCAGCGAGGACGTAGATCAGGCTGTCGAGGCGGTCGACGCACTCATCGACATGGGCAGTGATGAGTCCTTCATGCTGGCGCTCGGCGGCTTCAAGTCGAGCAGACCAAGTGTGCGGCGCCAGGTGATCCGAAAGGTCTTCGAGCGCTACAACCCCACCTTGCACTACATGATCCACCAGGCTCTTGAAGACGTAGATAAGAGCATCCGCATCCTGACCCTCCGATTCATCGGAGAGAACGGCAGCACCAACTTGCTCCGTGAGTTGATCAAACGGATGAAGCAGCGTGACTTCATCAAGCGCGACTACACCGAGCGTATCGCCTTTGTGCGAGCCATTGGCCAACACACACGCCTCCCCGTGATCAATCGCTACCTGTGCGATATCCTTCTCGAGTACCGAATCTTCGGCTCTCGAGAGAATGTTGAGTATCAAATGGAGATCGCAAGACTCCTTCTCCGCGCCAACAATCCCGAGGCAAGGTCCGCAATCACGAAGGTGCTCGCCCGCTGGTCGGTTTCAGACGAAGTAAAGCAGGCGATCCGCGCAGAGCAGGTGCGCCTGAGTGAGGGCGGCGCGAGGAGCGAGGAGCCGACGCCGCACGATGATCTCGACTCCGGGGACGACCCCGACGACTACCTGTCAGAGGCAATGCGGATCGCCGGTGACGACGACGACGACGACGACGTGGAGATAGAGGTGGACGATTCATGAGCGCTGACTCCAGCCTCAAAGAATTGGGAACGGCGCTTGTGCTCGGGGTGCAGGTCTACCTGCGCGCCCTGCGAACCTACGAGAGCAACAACGCGATGGTCCTCCGGGCGCGGAAGCAACTGGTCGACCTCCTCACCGAGCACTTCAAGACGTCTAAGCAGCCCCTCAATCTTCAATTCCTCGAAGGCGAGACGTTCGTAAACGCCGACCTCCTACCGTTGGATTTCCAGACCTTCCTGCGCGCCCAGGAACTGACCCGTCTGCTCCGCGGGTTCGACGTCGGCGAGATCACCTTCCACCCCACGGTGGACGACACCGGCCTCGAACAGCTCGCCCAGGCTGTTTACGCCTGCATCCATCAAGACGAAGAGAAGCTTCCATCGAAGCTCGATGGCATCAACCTGCGCCCTCTGCACTCGTCTGGGGTGGGGGCTTCGGGTGCCGAGATACACAAGGTCTGTGTCTGGCTGTTCGCGGGTCTGCTGAACGCCCTTGAGACTCTCCATGAGCTCCACGAGGAGGGACAGACGCCCACGATGCTGCCCTTCAAGCGTCACCTCCGCCTCATGGCCGAGATTATGAATGAGCGCCCCACTGTCTTTCAGCTCCTCTGTGCACGACGGCCCCAACAGCTCGACAACAGCGACAACCTCCATCACACGATCCGTACCGTCGAGGCGGTGGGCTTCGGTATGAACCTGGGGCTGAGCCGGGCAGCTCTGATGACTCTGGGACTCAGCTCGACCCTGGACCGGATTACCTGTTTTCAGGGCTCCCTGGCCGTGTTCGAGATGCTCAGCAAGTTTCACAGCCTCGGTGACATGGCGCCAGGTGTCATGATGACGCTCTGGGACCTTGAGTTGATTCGTAATGGTGGCAAAGGAGGCCGACTGGCGCAGATCCTCCACGTTATCGACAACTACGTCACGCTCTCTCAGAAGGATGGGAGCGATGCGGTCAGCTCCGAGGTGTGGCCAAGGCTGCAGCGAGCGGTGCCGAGTTCTCGCACACTCATCACGTCCCTGCAGGCATGGAAGGGCAAGGTCCCTCTGGGCAGCTTGATCCACATCGAGGACGAAGGCCAATTCATAGCGCTCGATTTCGGAGGTGCTGAAGGGGCTCAACGTTTTAGTGCGTTCAATGAGTGGGGCATCCTCTCCGAGCCCAGCGAGGGCTTGAA